>PWUP01000077.1 GCA_003562535.1 Gammaproteobacteria bacterium
AGATGCGCTGATTTCATCTCATTTCCTCAAAATCTCAACGTGAGTCAGTATCATTTGATGCTGCGGACACCCTAAAATGGGCATGACAACGATTTAACTGACCTAAATATTTCAGGGCAAGTTACGCACTGTAATACTACCTGTTGTGTTTTACAAGCAATAAATCACAATATATTGTATGATAAGCCGTTGCGGGGCATGACTGAACCTAAGCTGGCATCACCACTGCATGTTGCCACTCAGTCATCCGCAATGGTAAAAACACCTTTGGTGTCGATTAATGTTATAGTAATGTCTGTTGACGGTAACCCGCTGCCGAACAAACCCAGTCAGATCTGTTGAGGGAGATCGCATGAAAATCGTAAAACTTTCCACCGCAGTCCTATCGCTCGGTCTGGTTATAGGCTGTGCTTCTGAGGTGCCGATTCCAACCGCTTATGAGCGGTCTTATCAGCCCAAAATGTGGGCAGCGCATCACTGGAATGTGCTAGCCGCCGATGTGGCTGAGCGTTTAAATTTATCATTGTCACAGCTCGATGTGGATCGACCACTGGTGTTGCATGTGCAGCGCGGCGATCCCACGGTTTTTAATTATGCCTTCCATGAATTACTGGAAACCCAACTCATGCAGCAAGGGTTTGGAGTAACCCGTGCGGCGCGCGAAGCGGATCTCATGGTTGAATACGGTGTGGTTTCCGGCGGTCAAGCCGATTTTGAAATTGAAAGCGGCTTCAGCCGTATCTCGCCACCGGATGAGGATTTAGTAGTCAATGTATCGGTAACGCGTGGGAATCGTTACATTACCCGCATCAGTGAGATTTTCTATGTTGATTCTAGGATTCGCCAAGAATTTTTCGTGGCACCCACGCCCCCACCACCGCCACCGACCCGTTTGGTCGATGTGGTGGGTTCCTAAGGAGACGTTGATATGAAGCGATTGGTTATCCTACCACTGCTCGCTATGGTGCTATTGACCGTGAGCGGCTGTGCATTGTGGGGCAATACGAATAACGACTCTCCCTCTTTTCAGCCCGTACAAGACACCGATCTAGTGGCTCAAAGTTATACGGCTGCTGAGGCGTTGTTAACCCAAGTACCCTGGATAGGCGAACAGCGCCAGCCCTTGCTGACGGGTACGTTTGTTAACATTAATGATCTGCGTGGCTCCTCCGGTCTTGGGCGGATGGTGGCTGAGCAAATCTCGTCACGTTTTACCCAAGAAGGGTTTACAGTGATTGAAATGCGGTTGCGCCAAAATGTGTTTATCCAGGAAACTCAAGGTGAATTCGTGTTATCCCGTGAAGTGCGTGATCTCAGCCGTACTCATAATGCCGGTGCCGTGATTGCGGGGACTTACGCGGTCGGTCGGCGCAATGTGTATGTTAATGCTCGACTAGTGCGGGCAGCTGATAATTTGGTGCTCGCCTCTTACGACTATATGATTCCGCTCGGTCCGGACACAAGGGCTCTGTTAGAAGGTTGAACGATCTCAGCGCAGCGTATTGTAAGCGTTCAGCTCGCCTGCCTTAAGCTCCCTCTCCCTTTGGGAGAGGGTTGGGGTGAGGGGACTGAATGATTACAGCCCATTATGTCTGTTCTTATCGACAATTCGCTGCATGAGCTGCAATTGGGCGATTGTCATGCTATCCCTAGTTTTTTCAAGCGGTAACGCAGAGCACGAAACGTAATACCCAGCTTTTCGGCAGCAGCCGTTTTATTATGTTGAGTCGCCTCCAATGCCTGCAAAATGGCTTGTTTTTCCAGTTGCTCTAAATAGTCTTCTAAGCTGGTTCCCGCCGGAGGTGAAGTGGGTGGCAGAGTGGGATCTGAGCGGTTGGCTCCATTACCCGCACTGGTTAGTAAGAGATCATCGACGTTAATCACGTCGTTCTCACACAAGGTGAATGAGCGTTCTAAGATATTTTCTAACTCACGAATATTACCGGGAAACGGATAGTGCCGCAATGCATTGAGGGCTTTTGCACTGAGTGCAGGAACGGGCAAATCAAGATCACGGCTTAAGCGTTGGAGGATATGAGTCGCTAACTCAGGAATATCCTCAGGGCGTTCTCGTAAACTGGGCATTTGCAGCTCGATGACATTCAATCGATAGAATAAATCTTCGCGAAAGGTATTACGGCTGACTTCTTGAGCCAGATCCGTATGGGTTGCACTGAGAATACGCACATCGACCGCAATTTCTTTAGGCATACCAATCGGGCGCACAGCACGCTCTTGAATGGCACGCAGCAACTTAACCTGCATGTGTTGGGGCAGTTCAACCACCTCATCCAAAAATAAAGTACCGTTGTCAGCGGCTTGAAATAAGCCGGGTTTGTCGTGGGTTGCGCCGGTAAAACTGCCTTTTTTGTGGCCAAAAAATTCACTTTCCATCAGATGTTCGGGAATCGCACCACAATTCACTGGTACAAAGGGTTTGTCGGCGCGCGGGCCATTAGCATGGATCAACTGAGCCGCGAGTTCTTTACCGGTACCAGATTCACCACTGATTAAAATCGGTGCTTGACTGCGGGCGAGTTTACGAATCACTTGACGCACTCGATTCATGGTCTCAGAGCGACCAATCAACAGGGGTTTCTTACGACCATCCAGTTTAGGGCGCTCAGCCATTTTGAGCGCGGTGGCCACCAGTTTGCGCAGCACCTCAATTTCAAACGGCTTGGCAACAAAGTCAAACGCCCCTAATTTAAGAGCCTCTACTGCCGTTGCAATATTACCGTGGGCGGTGATCACGGCAACTGGTAGTTTAGGATGATGACGTTGGATATGCTTGACCAGATCCAAACCATTGCCATCCGGCAGTTTCATATCAGCAATACAGAGGCTGTAGCGACGTTGTTCCAGCAACGCATACGCCTGTGCCAGATTCTCTGCATGGTGACAGCGTAGACCCAGCGGTATTAAAGTTATTTCGATGAGTTCGCGGATATCGGCCTCATCGTCGAGAATCAATGCATGATGCAAAGCCATGACGGTTAAGTACTCAAATTTTCAGTGACATTGAGGATTTGCGAATCACTCGTGCGATAGTTACCAAACAGGATGCGGAAACAACTGCCGCCTTCAGCAGCGCGTAAATATTGCAATTGACTGCGGTTGGCTTCGCAAATTTCTCTTGAAATATATAAACCTAAACCATTGCCACGCGCTGTACTCGTGAAAAACGGTTCGAATATTTTACCTTGATCCGCATCGGGAATGCCTGCCCCCGTATCGATGACATCGAGCAGTGGGCGTTGGCGTTGTCCGTCAAAATAAGCCTGTAATGTGACCCGAGGTTGGGTGCCCTCAGGGGTGCCATGGGTACAGGCGTTGCTCACTAGATTCCAGAGTATTTGGTGCAAATGAGTGCTGTCGAAAAACACTCGCAGTCCCTTCGGTTGGACATGCACTTCAATGTGCGGCGGTTCCCCTTGATAACCTCTTAAGAACTCATTGCAAAAATTTTCTAGCCATGAACGCAGTGTAATATGTTCGAGTTGGGCGCGTTCGCGTCGTGAGAGATCTAATACGTTGGTAATGATAGTATTAGCCCGTTTTGCATTGTTATGGATAATGTGAGCCAAGCGTTTATCAGCGTCGCTGGCCGTGGCCGATTCATTCAGTAACTGTGAGGCATGACTGATAGACGATAAGGGGTTGCGAATTTCATGAGCAATACTGGCAGTCAAGCGCCCTAAGGCCATGAGTTTGACGCGCTGCACACGTTGCTCAACTTGATCGGTGTCCTCCAGCACAATCAAGGTATCCCCCTGTGCTGGATGATCAGATAACGCTCTAAAATAAGGCGTGGTTTCTGGTAAATGATCAGCAGGGCGAAAGGGCTGGGCGTCATTGAGTCCAGTTTTAAGCCACTGCACCCAGCGCTGGTTGAGTGCCGGCGAGAGCATCCCGAGGGGAAGGTGTTCGTCATCGAGTACGTCATGGCTGTTGAGCTGCTCTCGGGCGGTGGAATTGAGCAAGCGCACCTTAGCCCAGCGATCGACGACAATAATCCCAGATTGCAGATGTTGCACAATCGCCTGATTGACTTGAGCGATATCCAGTAACTCTTGGGCGCGTTGTTGGGCAACCCGCTCGCTGTACCGTCCGCGTTCTGCAATGCTGTAAGTAACTAACATACTCATAAAAATGGCCGCTGTGTAGCTGGCGATTTGCGCAATACTATGACCGTGCTGGCTTAAATCCCAAGCCACTAGCACAGCGCGCGTGGATTCCGCGTCTAACCACAGGGGATACAGCCACAGCAGGACAATACTGATGCTGGCCAGCACGGCTGTAGTGAACGTAGAGAGCAAAGGAAGCATAATGGCTGCCGCTGCCATGGTGACCACTAACAGCACTAATAGTGTGCTGCTTAAACCGCCCGAAGCGTGAATCAATACGCTTAAAATGAGCAAATCTATGACAGTTTGTAAATGAATTTGCACATAAAAACTGGGGAAGCGGACTAGGCTGGTGATCAGAGCCAACCCGACCAAACCCAGGTAAACAATTAATGTGGTTATAAATAAGGTACTATCATTCACAGATAATACCCGCACGCCCTCATCTAGGGTGACGATGAGCAGCAATAAAGCGATCAATGCTAGGCGATAGTAATTAAAGGCGCGGAATACAATCCAGCGCCGCCGCCGATCCATTGGACTGCCGGGGATGATGCGATCAAACGGATTACTCAGGGGATAGGTGTTCTCCATGAGCAACTCACTGCTGCAATGGGCAGTCTGGGTGATCACACACGGGCAATGCGCTTGTCCGTGGACGATACAGCCCACACTGGGGACACCGAACGGTGTCTTGGTACAGAGGCTGCGGTGAGCGACGTGCTTGCACGCGCTGTTTGAGGCGGTAAAAGCCCCAGACTAACCCGATCACCAGCAAGGTGACCAGAAGCTGACGGAAACTGATCATGGTATGAATCGCTACAAAACAATCATCAGCGATTACTATAGCGAAATTGACACTTATTTGCGCAGATTAATCAACACGGCACACAGCTCTGTTATTATAGCACCTATACTTACCAGTCTAACCCACAGCACAGGTGATGCGTCATGAATCTACACGAGTATCAGGCCAAGGCCTTGTTTCGCGCCTTTGGCGTTGATGTCCCACGCGGCAAAACCGCGACAACGGCGGCTGAGGCGGTTGCCGCCGCTCGCGAGTTAGGGGGATCGGTTTGGGTGGTTAAAGCCCAGGTTCACGCCGGTGGTCGGGGTAAAGCCGGAGGCGTGAAAATCGCGAAAACCTTAGAAGAGGTCGAGTCGTTAGCTCAGCAGATGCTTGGCTCAGAACTCAAAACCCTGCAAACAGGCCAGCGAGGCTTACCGATACATACCGTGTTGATTGAAGAAGGGTTAGAGATTGTCAACGAACTGTATCTCAGCGCCTTGATTGATCGCAGCAGTCAACGGATTGTTTTTATGGGATCCAGTGAAGGTGGCATGAACATTGAAGAAGTGGCCGCCAGTACTCCCGAAAAAATCATTACCGTCAAAATTGATCCCGCCGCCGGTTTACAGCCCTACCAATGTCGGCAAATGGGCTTTGGCATGGGTCTAGCCATGCCGGAAATCAAACAACTGACTCAGGCCATGCAAGGCTTTTATGCCATGTTTACGGCCAAAGACGCCAGTTTACTGGAAATCAATCCCTTGATTGTCACCGGCGACGGTCGAGTGCTGGCGCTGGATGGCAAAGTTAACCTCGATGATAACGCTTTATACCGTCATCCCGATTTAGCCCAGTTACGGGATGAAACCCAAGAAGACGCCCGCGAGAACGAAGCTCATCAATATGATCTCAACTATGTCGCTTTAGAGGGCAATATCGGCTGCATGGTCAATGGAGCCGGTTTAGCAATGGCCACTATGGACGTGATTAAACTGCACGGCGGTGAACCGGCCAATTTCCTCGATGTCGGTGGGGGGGCAACCGCTGAACGAGTGGCGCAAGCGTTTAAATTAATTCTCTCTAGCGAATCCGTTAAGGCCATATTAGTCAACATCTTTGGCGGTATTGTCCGCTGTGACCTCATCGCCCAAGGCATTATTGCTGCGGTCAAGGAAGTGGGTCTATCCATCCCCGTGGTGGTGCGTCTGCAGGGCACCAATGTGGAAATCGGTCGGCAGTTGCTGGCCGAATCGGGCATGAATATTATCACTGCGGGTGATTTGACGGAAGCGGCCAAGCAAGTCGTCGCGGCCGCCCGCTAAACTTTGGGAGACTATGATTCAATGAGTATTTTAATTGGTAAAGACACCAAAGTCATCTGTCAGGGCTTCACCGGTCGCCAAGGCACCTTCCATTCCGAACAGGCCATCGCCTACGGTACCCAACTCGTCGGTGGGGTCAGCCCTGGCAAAGGCGGCAGCACCCATCTTGACCGTCCGGTTTTCAATACTTGCCATGATGCCGTGCGTGAAGTCGGTGCCAATGCCAGTATGATTTATGTGCCGGCCAGTTTTGCTGCCGATGCCATTTTAGAAGCCGCCGACGCGGGGATTAAAGTCATCGCCTGTATTACGGAAGGTATTCCCGTACAAGACATGCTCAAAGTTAAAGCGGCGTTAGCGGGCAGTGAGGTGCGGTTAATCGGTCCGAACTGTCCAGGGGTAATTACCCCGGGTGAATGCAAAATGGGGATTATGCCCGGTCACATTCATAAGCCGGGCGTGATTGGCATTGTATCGCGTTCTGGTACGCTGACCTATGAGGCCGTGGATCAGACCACCCGCATCGGATTAGGGCAAAGCACTTGCATCGGTATTGGCGGTGATCCCATTCACGGCATGAATTTCATCGATGCCCTGGCCTTGTTCCAAGCCGATCGTCAAACCAAAGGTATTGTCATGGTCGGTGAGATTGGCGGTAGTGCTGAAGAAGAAGCCGCTGAGTTCATCCAGTCCAATGTCAAAAAACCGGTGGTGGCTTACATTGCTGGGGTAACGGCTCCGGCCGGCAAACGCATGGGGCATGCTGGTGCGATCATTGCCGGCGGTAAAGGAACCGCTAAAGACAAATTTGCCGC
Organism: Gammaproteobacteria bacterium; assembly: GCA_003562535.1. Taxonomy (GTDB): domain Bacteria; phylum Pseudomonadota; class Gammaproteobacteria; order Competibacterales; family Competibacteraceae; genus SKOM01. The sequence goes on from PWUP01000077.1 coordinate 7,055, forward strand.
CTTGGAAGCGGCTGATGTGGCTACTGTACGCTCCCCCGCAGATATTGGGGCGCGGATGCAGGAACTGTTTTCGGGTTAATGTCTGCCATGCGGTCATTCCGCCAAGGATGGGCGGAATTTGATGTGCCAGAGATTATGGTAGTGCGCCATAATCTCTTGGTCGGAAAGTTCGTGCGGTTGACGTCGTTCAGTTCAGGATAAGGGTGACGGTAAGCGGCTCGATGGCATCCACCCGTTGTAAGCTGACGGTGATTTCATCGCCTGGGACGCGATTCAGCACTGCCAAGCGGACATCGGTCCAAGTTGTCACCGGTCTTTCGTCGATGCTCAAGATTTGATCGCCCACTTGCAGTCCCGCACGAGCGGCGGCGCTGTCGGCCAGCACATCCAGAATATAGGCTCCGCCGTTAAAATCCAGTTGCACCCCCATGCGCCCCGCTGGGGGGAGATCTAGGCTTTCCGCCAGCAACAAATAATCGGCCCCATGAATAGCTCTCGGCTCCACCGCATCCACCGGCAATAAAATCCGCATCGGTGGATCCATACTATGCTGCATATAGTGCGGAATACCTGAACCCGCAGCCATGTGGCCACTGCCAGCCAACACAATCAATCCATGCTCAGGATGGGTCTGTAGATACTGAGCCGCCCGTTCAGCCATGCCAGCATCCCATAACTGCTGTATCAATAAAAAGCGCTCGAAATCACCTGATGTGCTTGGATGATAATCATAAATTTGTTCTAGCTCAGCGCGGCGCTGTTCGCTGATCGGCAGGAAATCTTGCGGTAATTGGGCGCGTTGCTCAGCGCTTAAACCGTCTAAGCCTTGCTGGCGCACGGCATCAATCAGTTCTGCCGAAATATTCAACGCCACCATGGGAATGCCATGCTCACGGGCATAGCGAAAAATCGGTTGATACAAACGGTAATCAAACCCCCAGCGTTCGAAATACTCACTCTGGGCGAGAAAGTCCGTTTCATCGAGTTCCTGGGTAAGGTAGGCATCCAGCACCGACTGGAACGGCTGTTGGATGAACTCCACGCCAATAGCCCAAGGTCGCTCTGCCGCTTCATGCAGCGCCGCAATCACGGCTTTTTGAGCGAGATGGTGGTGGTAGCGGTCATGGTGTTCACCAATAAACACCACACGCTGGCGGCTGAGTTCCGGGATAACAGTGTGCAGCCGGTGAACCTGATGCTGCGGATCGAGTAGTTTTAAAGACTCGGCGCTTACGGGATGAATCAGCAGGGTCAGCAGTAGCAGACCAACGACAAAATGAGGATAATTAGGCATGGATACTATTCACTATCAAAAGCGTGCTGACAACCGACCGACTCACTTCGGACACGTTGCCCTAAACAGCGTTCAGCCTATCATGATCCGTGGCCTGCGCAAATTATTACCGTATGGGCTGTTGCTGTGGCCATTAATCAGTGTGGCCACACCAGTACAGCATACCATGAGCGTGCGCTTCGATCTGCAAGCGGGTGCCCTTGACGTCACCACCACCCTGACGGTCGGCGCTGAGCGCTGTTTTACCTTACAGACCGGGCTGCATCCCCAGTTAGACGGACAGACACTGGTTGCTACCGCTACTGGTGCGGAGCGCAGCCGTTATTGCCTGCCCGAAGCGGGGGAGACGTTTACCCTGGACTATGCTGGAGTGATCCGTCGTCCCATCATTCCCGTGGACGGCGGTATGGCGCCGATTTCGCCTCAGGGCGTGTATCTTGATCCAAGCAGCGGCTGGTATCCTGATTTTGCCGGATCGCTGTTAATCCCTGAGTTAACGGTGCATTTACCTGCCGATTGGCGCAGTGTCAGCCAAGGGGCGCGCCGTGAGCGTCACGCTGGCGAGGCGCAAGCGGTGGACATTTGGCAAGAACCCCAGCCGCAGACGGGGTTATACCTCATCGCGACTGAATTTTATGAATACGCCCAAACCCACCGCGATGATATTACCCTGTTGGCTCTGCTGCGCGCCGACGATCCGGCTTTGGCGGCGCGGTATCTGGAGGCTACCGCTGAGTATCTGGAGTTATACAGCACGCTGATCGGGGACTACCCCTACGCTAAATTTGCGCTGGTGGAGAACTTCTGGGAAAGCGGCTATGGCATGCCCTCATTCACCCTGCTCGGCCCACGGGTGTTGCGGTTGCCGTTTATTCTCCATAGTGCTTACCCGCATGAAATTCTCCACAGTTGGTGGGGCAATAGCGTCTACATTGATCACGCCCACGGGAACTGGTCGGAGGGCTTGACCACCTATTTAGCGGACTATCTGCTGCAAGAGCAGCGCGGCCAAGGGCGGGATTACCGCCGCAATGCCTTGCAGCGCTACCGCAATACGGTCACTCCAGAACGGGCTTTTCCGCTGGCTGAATTCACCGCTC
>PWUP01000021.1 GCA_003562535.1 Gammaproteobacteria bacterium
GTTAACTGTTTGCCGCTACGAGTGAATAACTCAACGCCCAGCTCATCTTCTAATAGGCGAATTTGCTTACTGATGCCGGGTTGTGAAGTGTACAACACGTCAGCCGCGGCGGACATATTCATGCGCTGATGCACAATCGTCACTAAGTACCGCAGTTGTTGCAGTTTCACCAGCCGTGCTCACTCATCAGAGTGTTGATCAGAAGAACGTAAGCGATGCTGCTGCATGGCATCGTGCCAATGGCCATCTTCTGTGTGTAAATACAAGCCTGTGGTGTCGAGTTTGGCGTGCCGAGCGCTGCGTTGCAGGTGACGCAGGCTGATGCCGGCATCCGCTTGATGGGTGATGCTGGTGTGTCGCAACCAATGCGTGGACGCACGGCGTAATTTTTCGGCCTTGTAAGCGTCTTCACTGGCAAGTCGATCAGCCGCCTGTGCCACGAGTTCTTTGACAATGCGATAAATCATATTGGCGCTGATGCCTGCGGTTCCTTTGAGATTCAATACCAAAGGTGTCGTTTCCCCCGGAGTCGGCATCAGCGATAAGCCGAGAAATTGCCGGTAGCGTTGTAACGCTTGCACCATATCGTCGTTGACCGGTACCCGAGCCGTTTTCGCGCCTTTGCCGGTGACTTGCCACCACCAGCGCCCGCGTAGTTCACGAAAATCACCCATACAATTTTCTGCCAGCTCACTGACTCGCGGGCCGAGTAAATACAAAAAGGCCAGCAGATAACGGGCGCGTTCATAATAACGCAGGCTTTTATCATCGTCTTTGGGTAAATCAGCCACGGTATCCCATAAGGCTTGCCATTGATCCAATTCTAAAAATCGTTCCACACCGACATGCGCTTGAGCGCCGCTGCGGTCACGTCGCTTCAGCAGGGCTAAGGGATTGCCCGATAAATAACCGGCTTTGACCAAATAGGTGAACAGGGCATTGATGATTAATAGTGCGGTACGGCGTGAACTGGGGCTAAGCGGTCCTGTAAACGGTTTCCAGTGTTCACTAAACCGAGGCGCTTTAGGGCCACACCACACATCGTGCGGCTGTGGATCGACTAAAAACTGCTCGTAAGCCAGACAATCTTCGCGGGTCAAACTGGAGAGTGCTTTGCCGCGTTGGATAAATGCCCAGAGTAACAGTCGTTCGGCTTCTTTGCGGTAATGCCTTTGGGTTTGGGGGGATTGATGAAATTCAGCCAGCCAAGTTTGCACGGCTTGCATATCATTATCCGCATCAATTTGGCGAACGGTATCTGCCGAGGCTCGATTAGTCCCGTGACGGCCATCAAGCTGGGCTGGAATGGGTAACTGTTCGAGCGGTTGCGGCAGTAAAGCCAATGACGTTCTCCCTAAGGTGAGTAGTGTTAGCCATTTTACCGCAACCGCTCATCATGCAACATGCACAGCACGATATAACGCCATAAACGAGTTTAAATGACCTTATTCAGTCATTCATGATAATAGCCGTTATCTTGAATTATCACCGTTTCGTTTAATAGCGTATCTCATAAAACGTGATATTAAATGCTACGATTGGGGTCGTTGGGGACATCGCCTTGAGTCTCGCTCGATTTCCACTCACTGGCCGGAGCAACGCTCTGTGCAGCGGGTTGAGTGTTGGCTGGCGCTGGCTGCTGCGTAGGCTCACTGGCAGACGAAGACGTCAAATTGCGCACCCAATCCGGCAACGGGAAACGCTCGGAACAAAACAGCAAGTATTCCCACACCTGTCCGACATAACGTGCTAAACCTCGGTTGATGTTATTCAGTGCCGGGTTGGTATTACCTGTAAACAACATGAATAAGAATTGCACCACAATCAGCAGTCCTGTTGCCCATAACAACACTCGAAACAGGAACAAGGCGATTACCGTAAATAAGATCACAACCAGCACAAAACGTATCCAAGTGTGGGTGTTAGACACACGCGCCTTGACTTCCGGCGGTAAAGCATCGGTCATTTTGGATAAACTGTCTTTGGCTTTAGCGGTAGCCGCTTTGGCTTTTTCTTGCATCTCATGCGTATTCATCGGATTCTCCGTAGTAAATTTTAATGGTACCAACCGTATGGATTGGCGTCTGTGTCATTAAAGCGCCATATTATAGTGTAATTCAGGAACCGGCGATGAATAACATTAGTCTGGTGGATAGATTAACCATTTAGGAACTGACCATCATGTCTCGTTCGATCGTACCGTCTAGTGCGACTGAAGTTGCCGCATTTCTTCAGCAAGTGCGCACCCTACCCGCTAAAACGCCACAAGGTCGGCTGATTTTCGCCCTCGATGCAACCGCCAGTCGTCAACCCACTTGGGATCAAGCCTGCGCACTGCAAACCGCGATGTTTGCGGCGGTGGCTGAAATCGGGGGGCTTAAGGTGCAACTGGCCTGGTACCGAGGCCAAGGTGAGTTCCAGTCCAGTGATTGGTTTACGTCGGCCAACCCATTAATGCAGGCTATGGCCGAAGTGCGGTGTGCAGGTGGCTTGACCCAAATCCGCAGAGTGTTAGATCATGCAGCGCGGGAATCTAAGCATTACCCCATTAATGCGGTAGTCTTTGTTGGGGATTGTGTTGAAGAGTCGCCTGAGGATTTGTATCGGCGCGGTGGTCAATTGGCCGTACTCGGCATCCCGGTGTTCAGTTTTCATGAAGGTGGTGAACCTAGTGCAGCAGCAACATTACGGGAATTGTCTCAGATCACCGGCGGAGCCTATTGTCCGTTTGATCAAGGCAGTGCCGAACAATTGAAACTCCTACTGCGAGCCGTAGCGGTGTATGCCGCAGGTGGATACACGGCCTTAGAGCGCTTTAGTCATCGTCACGGTAAACTGGTTAAACAACTGACCCATCAAATTCGACCCTAACGACCTCCATGATTTTAATCTATGCCGTTTTACTCACCCTAATCCTCGGTTTGGGTACATGGGTTTTCCGTCAATGGGCGCACCAGGCCGGCCCGGTGCGGGCGCGTCAGGTGCTGTCACGCAGTATCATGCTGATTACGGCTGTGGTCTTAGTCATTGTCTTACTGCGCGCAGGAGCCACACTATTGGCCTTAGCGGTCGCCCTACTCCCTGTATTGCAGCGCTTGCTGCCTACACTTATGATGCTGGCTCCAGCGCTGTTGCGTTGGTATCAGCGGGGCAAGCACAGTAGAACTCACCAAGATCCTACCCGTCATCGTCCACAACACTCGACGGTGACTACTCAGTTTTTGGTCATGACGCTTAATCATGCCGATGGCCGTATGACAGGCGAAGTGCTCAAAGGACGCTACCAAGGTACGGTCTTGTCACAATTAAATCTTACTGAGTTATTTGATCTGCTGAGTGAGTGTCAGGCTGATCCTCAGTCATCCGCTGTGCTACAAGCGTATCTTGATCGTGAACATCCGCAATGGCGTCAAGCTCAGCATTCTGCTGATGAACCGTTTACTGATTTTGGGGCTGATGCCCAGAGCGATCAGGCGATGAGCAGTGTTGAAGCCCGAGCCATCTTGGGGGTTGATGCTGACGCCTCACGCGAGGACATTATCCATGCCCATCGGCGTTTGATGCAGAAGTTTCACCCAGATCGTGGCGGTAATGACTTTTTAGCGGCTAAAATTAATCGGGCTAAGTCGGTTTTGCTACGAGATTTTTAGCATTTAAGTTGTTTTTTGTTATAGATAAGATGATATAAAATACCTGTGAAAGAACCTATTTTAGAACAATTCATTGATGGGCATCGCCTCACCCTATTGGGCACGGCTCACGTTTCCCTAGCCAGTGTTGAAGCGGTTCAGCAACTGCTGGAACCGGGTGAATATGATGTGGTAGCGGTTGAGTTATGCGCCAGCCGCCATCATCTCATGACCGAGCCTGATAGTATGGCGCAATTGGATTTATTTGCCGTGATCCGCTCCGGCAAAGCCCCTTTGGTGGCATCCAGTCTGGCGTTGGGGGCTTATCAGCAGCGCCTGGCTGAAGATCTGGGCATTGAACCGGGTGCGGAGATGCGCGCTGCGGTCAATTATGCCCGCGAACACGGCCTGCCCTTATGGCTGATTGATCGCGACGTGGGTATTACCCTGCGGCGGGTCTATCGCAGTGTGCCGTGGTGGCAACGGTTTAATCTTATTGCAGGATTACTGGCCAGCGTTGTGGTGCGTGAGCCGATTAAAGCGGAAGAAGTCGAACAGCTTAAACGCGGGGATATGCTGTCCAATACGTTTGAGTATTTTGCTGAACAATCTCCCAGTTTATACCACTCTTTAATTGCGGAACGAGACCAATTCATGGCGGCCCGTTTGCGTCAAGAAAGCGCAGCCACTCGTTCACCACGGCGCATTTTAGCCGTAGTCGGTGCCGGGCATTTACAAGGCATCGCCGCTGAGCTGGAACGCCCCTCTCCTACTCCACCCAGCCAAACCATTGCCGAGCTGAATAGCGTTCCAGTACCTAGCCGCTGGCCGCAAGCCATTCCTTGGGTCATCGTCGGATTAGTCTTATGTGGTTTTGCCATCGGGTTCTACCGCAGTCCTGAATTAGGCTGGACCTTGGTCGCTGATTGGGTGTTGATTAATGGTGCCTTGACTGCTATCGGTGTCACCATAGCCGGGGGACATCCCTTGACGATCATCAGCGCCTTTTTTGCCGCCCCCCTCACCTCCTTGAACCCTACCATTGGCGCAGGCATGGTGACCGGTGCCATTGAAGCTTGGTTGCGCAAGCCTCGGGTGGCCGACTTTAGTCGCTTACGGAAAGACGCCGCCAGTGTGAAAGGCTGGTGGCATAATCGAGTCACGCGAGTATTGTTGGTCTTTATACTGGGTACTTTAGGCTCAGCGATAGGTACTTATGTGGCTGGGTTCAGGATTGCTGAACGTCTGTTATAAATATGATGATATAAGAACTATGCATGATTTGACTCAACTTATCCACCGCGCTGAAACCGTTCTCGAACGCTTGGAACAGTATCTGCCTGCACCCTCACAACCGCCCGATTGGTCGCAGTATTGGGCAGGACACTGGCAGGCACACGGCGCGTTCGGGTCAGTGCGCGCCATACCGCGCATCCATCAGGTGCGACTGCAAGACTTGCAATGCATTGACCGCCAAAAGACGATGGTGGCTCGCAATACTCGGCAGTTTTTACAAGGCTATCCGGCCAATAATGTGCTGCTTTGGGGGCCTAAGGGCACGGGCAAATCCTCACTGATTAAAGCCGTACTGAATGAATACGCTGAGCACGGCTTACGGCTGGTCGAAGTGGATCGCAGTGAGTTAAGCGCTTTGCCAGATATTATGGCACCGCTGGCTGAGTCGCCCTACCGATTCATGATCTATTGCGATGATTTATCTTTCGAAGCGGATGACCCCAGTTATAAGGCGCTAAAAGCCACGTTGGATGGCTCGATCAGCGCCACACCGGATAATGTCCTATTGTACGCCACATCCAATCGACGCCATCTATTGCCTGAATGGGCGTCCGATAATCAAACCGCGCACATCATCAATAAGGAGTTACATCATGGTGAAGCGGTTGAGGAGAAAATTTCGCTTTCCGAGCGTTTTGGAATGTGGCTGGCATTCCATCCTTTCAGCCAAGACGACTACTTACATATCGTAGCGTATTGGTTACAACAACTGGGTTGGAAACAAGCAACTTTAGAACCCGAAGTTCGCCAAGCCGCATTGCAATGGGCGTTGCAACGCGGCTCCCGCAGCGGGCGAGCCGCTTGGCAATTCGCCCGTGACTGGGTGGGTCAGCAGGCGCTGGACAACCCACAACCCAGCAACCAGAGGCGATAATTAGCGCACTTGCTCAATCATATAGGCCATAGCATTAAGAATGTCTTGGTCGGACAGATCCATACGCCCGCCTTTGGGTGGCATAGCACCGATGCCTCCCAAGGAATTCTGTGCTAAGGCATCCCAGCCTTTGGCTAAACGCTCATTCCATTGAGAAGCATCACCCGAAACCGGCGCACCAGCAATCCCTTGAGCATGGCAAACCGAACAGGCTGAAGCGTAAATCGACTGTCCAGCCGCAGCATCAAACTCAGCAGGTATCTGTAGCCCATTGGCAGCGGCGGCAGGTGGTTCAGCGTCAGCGGCAACCGTCTCTGCTGGAGCCGGTTCAGGTTCAGGTTCAGCCGCACTCACACTCTCCTCATCGGCCACGTCCTCTTCAGCCGCAGGCGGTTCAGACTCATCGTTCTCATCCTGTGGAGGAGCCGCTACCACGACCCGCCCTACCGGTCTCAGGCGTTCTTCAATCTCGTCAAAGGGCGACGTTGCAGCCACCGCAGACGCAATCATCATGGAGCCAATCAACAAAGCGATAGCGACGACAGCCAGTCCTGCCGTCATAACGGTTAGCCATTTCACAACCGTCTTGTCTTCATTATTCACATCAACACCTCAAGTCATCCTCAGAATCAAGCCCGTCGCATACCTACGGGCAGGTAGTATGAAGTATACCCCGTTCGCTGACTGGCAGGAATAGTGAGTCGATCACCGCCCAGCGCTCAACTCAATACCCGCTGTTCAGCCTCTTGAATGGCTGCAGATAGCCTAGCGTAATCGTTAGCCACAGGAAACTCAGGATAATCTGCGACCAAGCGCTCTGGCGGATTGAATAAAATCCCCGCATCGGCTGCCGTCAGCATGCTTAAATCGTTATAAGAATCACCGGCAGCAATAATCTTAAAGTTTAATTGTCGCAATGCATTCACCGCCTGACGCTTGGGATCGGTCTGACGCAAACGGTAACCGCTAATCCGCCCTGCGGCATCGACTTCTAAACGATGGCAAAATAAGGTTGGCCAGTCGAGCTGTTTCATCAAGGGTTGAGCAAACTCATAAAATGTGTCTGACAAAATAATCACTTGAGAACGAGAGCGCAACCACTGGAGAAAATCAAACGCGCCATCCAGTGGGCGCAGTTCGTCGATCACGGCTTGAATATCCGCCAGCCCCAAATCATGTTCACGCAAAATCGTTAAACGGTGGTGCATCAATTCATCATAATCGGCGATATCCCGAGTGGTTAAACGCAGGGCATCGATACCGGAACGCTCGGCCACCCCAATCCAAATTTCCGGAACCAACACACCCTCAAGATCCAAACAGGTGATCATCATGTCAGCCATTTCCCCAGTTGTGTAGTAGAATAAGTGGCAAAAGTATAGTGACCGTTCCCACAGTGCAAGCGTGCTGTGTCATCCACGCTGTTTGTTTTAACCATGATGCCCCCGACTCAATCCCGTTTAGACGACGTCTTAATCAGTGAGGCTGAAGAACTCTTCCGCAGCCATTTAGCCGCTAAAGAGCGCGAAGGACTGTCCACACAAGATTTACATAAGCTTGCCGAACAGTTTTACCAAATGTACGATTTACTCGATACCTGTATTCAACAGCAAACCACGCCGCGCAGTGATCGTGCTTTGCGGGATGCCACCTATAATTTTATCGCTGACGGACTGATGGATAAACTGCACACCATCTATGATGACAATATCCGGCTCAGCGATGGACAAATCCGCCAGCTCATCGAACAGACTCGGCGCAAGCTGCACCGTCTGCGCCGTCTACTGGAATGTTGACACAATGAAAAACTTACCGACACTTGTCACCCCTGAATGGTGGGTACAACACGCCGATCAACCTCTACAGTTCGTAGATGCTCGGTTTTTTTTACCGACGGAAGAGCGCGATGCCGCCGCCGAATTCGCACAGGCTCATCTCCCAGGAGCGGTATTTTTTGACATCGACGCCGTCAACGACCGCAGCACTCCCCTACCCCATATGCTGCCACCCCCTGAAGCCTTTTGCCAATTCATGCACACCCTTGGCATTAACAGCCGCGACCCGATTATCTGCTACGATGAGGGTGGGTTGATGGGTGCTTGCCGCGTCTGGTGGACGTTTCGCGTTTATGGGCATGAAACAGTCGCTGTGCTGGACGGCGGATTACCGGCTTGGCAAGCCGCCGGTTTACCCATCACGACCGGCCCAACCCAGCGCCCCCACACATCCGTACCGTTCATTGCCAAATTTCACCCTGAACGCCTAGCGGTTTTGGCTACCGTACGCGCAGCCTTACAGCAGCACAGTGCACAAGTGATCGATGCCCGTTCAGCCGAGCGCTTTGCGGGTCAGGCTCCCGAACCGCGTCCAGGTCTGCGCAGCGGCCACATGCCAGGCGCTATTAATATTCCGTTTACCGATGTGATTACCCCCCAAGGCTTTCTGGCCGACCCAACCCACCTCCAAGCCGTGTTCACCGCCGCAGGGATTGATTTACACCGCCCGATTATTACCAGTTGCGGTTCCGGCGTGTCAGCCGCCGTCCTATTACTGGCGCTTGATCGACTAGGCCACCGCCAGCTTGCCCTATATGACGGCTCATGGGCAGAATGGGCAGCGCGTGACGACACCCCCATTGTTCAAGGCTAAGGGCAATGCAATGGTGTCTGCTGAACTGCTCGCTGCCTATCGACGCACTCAGTATCAGGCGGACACCCCGTTAGGCTCCCTAAGCTTGCGTATTGGTGAACCCAATCCCCTGCTTGACCAACTGCTGATCCAACACCATGCCCAACACTGGGCTTATATCAGTGCTTGCAACCCTGGCTCAATCGTCTTATCTCCGGCTGAGAATCAGCAGCGCCACTGTGCCCTACAAACCTGCTTAGCGACTCAAGGTTATCTCTGGTACTCAGGGTTTGGGTATCCAGACCCTGAACATGACAGCCACTGGGTTGCAGAAGCCAGTGTACTGATCCTAGATATTGCACCGCATGCGGCACACACCTTGGCTCAGCAATTTGGTCAATCGGCCTTAGTGAGCGGACGCCGAGGTGGAGTTCCTGAATTGGTTGTTTGTCACCATTCACCTAGCCGCCTTACGATGCTGTGATTGGCAAGCCAGAAAACGGGTTGCGCAATGCCTTAAACACGTTGATGTTCTGCGTCCATTTACTCAACCGCATCCGTCGCGACAATCTCATCAAGAAATATAGAGGGCCCTGAAGCACTGATCAGCAAATAATCCTCGGGACGAGTCAGTGCCACGTACATCAATTTGCGTTCTTCTTCTAAAGAGGTATCCGCAAAGGGTCGCGGTAACAGGTCAGCCCAGAGCAAGACGACGGCTTTGTACTGTAAGCCTTTAGCCGAATGAATGGTTTGAATTTTAATCCCCGGTTCGCCGATGCGACCGCGTTGTGAGGCATTTTGAGTTAACCAGATGACCGGCGCAGCATCCGACAAGGCGTGGTTTAATTCTTCGATCAGATCACGATCGTGCCGAGCGGCAAAGGGATAGAAAATTGCAATCTCATGCGGCTGCAGGGGGGTAATCTCGCGGCCATACCACTGGCCATCCAGCCAATTTTTAACCACTTTCAGCACCTGCCGGATTTCTTCACGGCGGTTATCGGA
>PWUP01000167.1 GCA_003562535.1 Gammaproteobacteria bacterium
CAGCGTGCGCAAGAGACTGCCGCTACTAACCAAGCTCCAGATTTGGAGCTGCCTGCTGCAGCGCCCAGCAGCCAACCTGCTGCGCAGCCAGCCACCAGCGAGTCGAAACCCTGAGTTTAGTCGCTGGATACGGAAACCGCATGTCCGGTGTGTGAGAGGGCTGACCGGCACAGTCCCGTCAGCCCGGCCCGATCCGCTATTTTTGCCGGTATTGACATCCTCGCCGCCCTAAAGGACGGCGATTCCTACGGCGCTCAGGCGCGGCATTGAGCCGCCCCCGAGTCGCTTCGGTGGGTTCCTGCTGCTGGCGACCTTACGGCATCGCTCACTTCACAGGCGAACCGGGCGTGTCCCGCCCTTAACACATTGATCGCGCCGACTACATCGGCGTTGTCCTCAAAGCCGCATTCCACACACGCAAACCGTTCCTGCGTGCGCCGGTTGTCCGCCGAGATATGACCGCAGCACGGACAGGTGCGACTGGTGTTCTGCGGCGGCACCGCCACTAGCCAGCCGCCTTGCCACGCTAGTTTGTAGTCCAGTTGCCGACGAAACTCCGACCAGCCTTGGTCGAGAATAGATTTGTTCAAACCGGATTTGGCTCGAACATTCTTGCCCGGCGTTTCGGTGGTACCTGCTGCCGACTTGGACATATTCCGCACCTGCAAGTCCTCGATACACACCATCGCGTGGTTTTGGCTGATCGTGGTCGTGGTCTTGTGCAGGAAGTCGCGGCGGGCATTGCCGATGCGAGCATGGATACGCTGGACGCGGGCTTTGGCCTTCTTCCAGTTGTTGCTGAACGGGCTCTTGCGGCTCATTGCCTGCTGCGCTTTGCGCAAGGCCGCCTCATGCCGCTTGAAGCTATTGAGGGGCGTAACGTGGGAACCATCGGACAGGGTAGCGAAACGAGCGATACCCAAGTCGATACCGACGGCACGGGTGGCGGTCGGCACGGGCTGCACCACGTCGCGTTCGGTCTGGATCGACACAAACCATTTGCCACTGGATTGACTGACGGTAACATTTTTTACCACGCCCAACACGTCTCGGCTGTTGCGGTAGCGCAGCCAGCCGAGCTTGGGCAAAAACAGGCGATTGTTCGCCTGATCGAGCTTGATCTGCTTAGGATCAGGGTAGCGGAAGCGGTCGCTTTGCCCCTTCTTTTTGAAGCGAGGGAAGTCGGCCCGCTTGGCGAAAAAGTTGGCATAAGCCCGCTCCAAATCTTTGAGCGTCTGTTGCAGCGGATGTACGGGTGCCTCTGACAGCCATGACGTTTCGGCGCTGTTTCGCCATGCCGTGAGTGCCTTGCACAGCCCGGCGTAGCCCAGCCTGTTTTCGCCCGCTTCAAAACGCTCCTTCTGCAACGCCAGCGCCTTGTTGAACACAAACCGGCATGAGCCTTCAAAGCGGCGCATATTGCGTTGCTGGTCGCCATTGGGCTTAAGTTCGAATTTGTAGGCTTGAAGGCGTTTCATGGCATATAGTATAGTTTGGTCTATGGAAAAAAACAACGACATTCGACGCGGACGGCATTGTGTGTTTAACCTGCACGTTCATTTGGTTTTTGTGACGAAATATCGCTGCAGGGTGTTCGATGGTGATGCCATCAATCGGCTGCGGTCGATCTTTGCCAAGGTCTGTACCGACTTCGAGGCGCAACTGATCGAGATAGACGGCGAGGATAATCATGTTCACCTACTGGTGGAGTATCCGCCGAAGGTGGCTATCTCCAACCTGGTCAACAGCCTCAAGGGCGTTTCCAGTCGTCTGCTTCGCAAGGAGCGGCCCGACATCCAGAGGCACTACTGGAGGGGCGTGCTATGGTCGCCGTCCTACTGCGCTTCAAGCTGTGGTGGTGCGCCGATCTCCATCGTGCGCCAGTACATTGAACAGCAACAGACACCGCACTAAAAACCAAGGACGGCTACGCCGTCCGCGCTATCCTTCCCCGCCCTGAACGGCGGGGCTTGTCGCGCACCGGGTCAATCAAATTTAAACAGACTGTCACTATCGCTATCGAATAATTGGTCTAAGTTGATGGCGGGTTGACGCTGATCATGAGCTTGGGCAAGTGCCTGCAGGCGTGGCAGTTGTTGGGTGCTCAATGCTTGGGCGTAGCCAACGGCTAAACTGCCTTGCTGATGCAGTTTAAATAAGCTATCACGATTGATTTTGCTCATCTTAGCTTCGTTGAGTCGTAGTAAACCCTTGATCTGCTCACCCTGAGGACTGCTGAGTTTCCACGGTGTCAGTAGACCGGCTTGGTTGAGCCCGTCTACTGCACGTTCAGTCATCACATAGTGTTTGCCGATCTGACCGAGGAAGTCGATGACTTCTTGAACGGCTGGGGTGGGTTGACCGTCAGCAAAAAAAGCAAGCTCAGCGTGTTCTCCTACCCAAGGACTGTCGTTATCCACACACACAACCCTCTGGTTAGGCTGACCTTTGCCCGGTGGGGGAGTGAGCAACCGGAAAGGATAGCTGCGGACAAAGGCAGGGACATAGCCAGCTTGCCATTGATTGCGGTCATCGAGGCAGTGGTTGATGCCAGGGTTTAGGCCGGTGAGCATACACAGACTGATGGTGTCTTGAGCACTACAGGCAAACGCCAGCGGTAGATGGGCTGCAGCTTTGCTAATTTCCGGAGCAGCAAGGGCAATAAGATGCAGTTGTGCGGCATGGCGATAGTCAGTAAAGCGTGACCAACGTTGCTCAGAAAAACGCTCTAAGCTTAATGGTACAAAGCGGTTCATAATCTTTCCGAATTTGAATAAAAATACAGCATACATCATAGCGCATGGAGCTAAAAACGGGTCTTGCTGTCTTATTCGCTTGACCGATCGTTTGACGGTATGAGGTTTGCCCAAAAACATACTGTTATGCTATAGTTAATGGCAGTGCTTATGCCTCCTGAGCCTTGGGTTTTAGGTGAGCGAATAACAGTTGTTTGATTTATCTTTAAAACTTTCTATGCTTTCGGAGAGTAAAATGCCTAGAAATCGCTATGAGCCACTTTGATTTAGGTTTTTAGGGACAGTTAGGGTTGGGTGGTATGACCAAAAATTTCAACAGGCCAATGTGCCTACATTTAGGAATAGATCAATAATCATGTCTGAAGCAACATCTCAAACCGTTACTATTGATGGCAAAGAATACGATGTACAATCCTTGTCAGAAGAGGCACGTACGCAAATTGTCAACCTGCGGGTGACAGATCAAGAAATCCAGCGGCTGAAGCAGTGCTTGGCTATCACACAAACCGCACGCGTCTCTTACGCTAAAGCCTTAGAAGCAGCATTACCTAAAGTCGAAAATTAACACCACAGCTATCCCAATGGGACGGCAGTAGCAACCACAACCAACGGGCTATCGGGCACGTCCTGTGCCCGACCCTAGATGACTTGAGTCACCCCACTCAGGGGCTTACTGAGTCCGCTGAGCGTCTACCATAATATCAACCCGACGGTTCATCGCCCGGCCTTCGGGGTTGTCGCGACCATTGACACGGTTGGGGGCGATGGGTTGACGGAAGCTTTCACCGCGCGTGGTAATGACCGCAGGGTTAACGCCGCGTTGCACCAGATGATCAGCAGCACTGGCCGCACGCCGCTCGGACAAGCGCTGGTTATATTCTTCTGTACCAATGCTGTCGGTATGACCCACGATATCGACGGAACGTACCGTCAGCGGGCGCATATCTTGAGCTAAACGATCCAGTGCAGCTTGTCCTTCAGGGCGCAAGGTCGCGCTGTCAAAATCGAAGTTAGCTCCAGCATCCAGGCTCACCATTAACATTTGAGGCTCTGGCTCTGGCTCTGGCTCTGCCACTACGGGAGGCAAGCACTCGGGCAAGGGAGAACCACCACGAGACAACAGGCAATTCCCGAAAGGATCACGCACCGCCCCACCGGAGGCGCTGTTTAAAAACGTTTCTTGAGCATGAATCGTCGGCGCACTGATCATCAGTACGGTAGCCGCGGCCACACCCAGACTTAGTTGGCTTAGTTTACGGATCATTGCAAAACCTCCCAGATTATATAAGCGAATCATGTTGTAAAAAAGACAAAAACGATCAGAGATCAAACGTCATCACTGACAATTATAATCTACTGTGACCGAGTTTGTATCAAAATTTTCTCATCTAAGGCTAACATGATACATCTCTGTGGTGAAATTGCAAAACATGTTATCGCTCATGCGAAAATTATGACTCACTGTGCTAATTACTCTGGGGTATTAACTGAACGCCATCGTTCCAACCATCGCCAAATATAGCCGTCCGGACGGCGTTCTCCCGCCATTACGCTACGCAGTGCGTTGGTGTTGAACAGCACCCAGCTCAATAAACGGTCGGTTTTTGGGGCACCACACAGCAGTAATTGATCGCCCGATTGCAGTATCAAATCCCGTTTGGGTAATAAGTAACGTTTATCACCGCGTACCAACATCAGTGGCATACAAGGCAAATCGTGATCGAGCAGACTAGGGTCACACAATAAATTATGCAAACGAATCTTGTCGCCGGTCTGCAAGCCTTCATAGACAGCCGGTGCTTCGCTGTCATCCAAAGTAACACTCCATACCAAAGGCGTTACACTGGGCGACACTGTGCGAATCTGTGCTAATAGAGCGCTGGCCCAAGACTCACTGTGATGACGGGCTTGACGCAAGAACTGACTGAGCAGCGGTGTCGTCAGTAACGGTAAAATACGCCACACAATGATGCGCCCCGCCTGCATAACCTGATCGACCCCAGCGGCATCAAATACAATATCATTGGCGCGCCGATTTTGGCGCACCACAATATGCAGTGAGGGTTTCAGCGCTTTGGCCGTCATAATGATCGACAGATTATTAATATCCAAATCAGCACCCGCCACCAGTGCCACCGCTTGGTCGATGCCGGCCTCGCGCAGCGTTACCGCTTCCGTACCCCGGCCAATCACCGCATTGGATGGGGCGCGGTCAACTCGTGGCTCAATGAATACCGTGGGAATATTCTCATAGGCCAAATATTGCCCCACCGCACGGCCAAAACGTCCGTGGCCGCAAATAATCCAAAGGCCACGCGGCGGGTGAACCGGCTCGGGTAGGGGCTGGCCTGGGGTATTAATCAGCCAGCGGTACAATAAATGCACACTGGGTGCCCGTAAGGCAATGCTGAGGTGATCGGCAAATACCCGGTAAGGATTAATAATATAGTCAGTATCAAATGAGGCTAAATTGACTTCGGTAGAACGCGATTCCGCACGACAAATCACTGGTAGGCGAGGCTGTAACAGTTTAGCGGTAATAGCAACCTTGACATTGACTTCGGGGTCATCGGTCAGCGCTACAACGCCGATACAGCACCGGTGGTCAATGCCAGCTTCGCGTAGAAAATGCACCTCGCGCCCGTCCGCGCACAAGCCTGGGACATCGAAACTGAAATTTTCCAGCTCTAGGCGATCAATACGCTCTTGGCGATTATCAATCACTACGCTGCGCAACTGACGGCGCTCTAGCGCGGCGACCAACAGGCTGCCACTCTCACCATAGCCCACGATCAGGTAAAATGGATCACGCAAACGGCGCACTTGTAAGGTGAACCGCTGCTCAGTCACGGCGCGCTTGAATGTGGGGTCTTGAATAATCGAGAGAATCGTACCGATGGCGTATAACCAACTAATTACACTCAGATAAATTGTGACCATTACCCAGAACCGTTGGGCATCGGTAAAAGCATAGGGAATTTCACCAAAACCGATGGTGGAGCCCATATAACTGACGAAATAAAACGCATGGAAAAACGTCATCCGCCACGGCTCGCCCTGATCATCAGTACCAGGGATTAACACCATACCCGCTACCGAGATCGCATAAGCGGTCAGTAATACCAGCAGCGGCATCCGCATCCGCCGCAAGAACAGGAACAGAATGCTGTTCATGACTTAGCGGCGCAGATTCACCGTCTCAATAATCAGTAAGGTCACTGAGGCGAAATTAGCCACCAAGGCTCCCCCCGCCAGCGACACCACACTGGCGATGACCACCGGTTGATCCGCCGTGAAAAACACATACGAGGCCAACCCCCATACCGTCACCGCCGCAATCAACTGCAAATCGGCCACTAGGCTAGTGGCTAACAGTACCGCACCGATATGGGTACGATCACCAAACTTCAAGAGGGTAGCAATCAAGTTGACTACCAGCGCTGCGTACAGCTCCCACACATGGTGATGGTCGGGATTATCAATATCGCCCATCACAAAGCCAAAATTCAGCGTCAACGCCAACAATACAAAAAACCCGAAGACGACTTTTTCCAGATTCACGTCCCAGACTCCAAACGGCGTTGAAATAATAAGTCCCGCACCGAGTGGCCTAAGCGCAAACCACGGCGCTCGAATTTAGTCAGCGGTCGGTCAGCCGCTGGACTCTCGGCATAGTGTTCGTTCTGATTCATTAACTTAGCCTCGGCGGTCAATACCGCCAGCATCCATTCAGCGTAAGGTAGCCAATCGGTAGCTAAATGCAATACGCCACCGGGTTTGAGACGGTCAGCTAATAAAGCGACGAATGGCGGTTGAATTAACCGCCGCTTATGGTGGCGTTTTTTGGGCCAAGGATCGGGGAAAAACAGATTGATGCGCTCTACTGAGGCAGGCGCTAAACGGTGGGTTATAAACGGTACGGCATCGGCATTAACCACTCGGACGTTGGTGAGTTGGTGTGCAGCGATGTGGCGCAGTAGGTGCCCCACCCCCGGTCGATGGACTTCAATCCCGATAAAATCTCTGTCAGGTTGCGCCTGCGCCATAGACAGCAAGGTCGCCCCATCACCAAAGCCAATCTCCACCACCCTAGGGGCAACGCGACCAAACACCTGCGCCCAATCCAGCCGCTCACCCTCAGCCTCAAGACCGTAATCCGGCCAGTGTAGCGCTAAAGCCTGCCGCTGAGCCGGTGTGAATCGACCTTCGCGGCGGACAAAACTGCGCACTGGCGGTGTCAGAGCATGCAACACTGCAAGCGGCACTCAGCGCTTCAAGCAGCCAACTGCGCGTGTAGTTTTTTCAGCGCACTGCTTTCGATCTGGCGGATGCGCTCGGCGGACACGCTGTACTCGGCAGCCAGCTCGTGCAATGTGGGCTTTACCTCACTCAGCCAGCGGCGTTGCACAATATCGCGGCTGCGCGGGTCAAGCGTATTCAACGCCACTATCAACCCTTGCTGAGTCTGTTCTGCCCAGTCTTCACTCTCTAAGCGTTGTGCCGGGTCACTGCCCGACTCATCCATCAAGTAACTGATCGGCGCTACCGAGTCCTCATCATCGCCATTGTGGTGTGGGCTGGGGTCTAAAGAAACATCTTGACCACTGAGACGCGATTCCATCTCTAAGACCGACTCGGGACTTACGCCTAAATCATCGGCAACCGCTTGGAGTTCTTGGGCATTCAACCACCCTAGCCGTTTTTTCGATCGCCGTAAATTAAAAAACAATTTACGTTGTGCTTTAGTGGTGGCGACTTTGACAATCCGCCAA
This sequence comes from Gammaproteobacteria bacterium, assembly GCA_003562535.1. Lineage (GTDB taxonomy): Bacteria > Pseudomonadota > Gammaproteobacteria > Competibacterales > Competibacteraceae > SKOM01. The sequence goes on from PWUP01000167.1 coordinate 7,529, forward strand.
TTGCGCAACACAAAATCGTGAATTTCGGCCTTAATCCAGTGTACTGCAAACGATACCAAGCGCACCCCTTGGGTGGGATCGAAGCGTTTCACCGCTTTCATTAAACCTACATTGCCTTCTTGAATCAAATCCGCCAGCGGCAGACCATAGCCTACATAGCCACGGGCAATATGAGCGACGAAACGCAGATGCGAAACCACCAACTGCCGAGCAGCGTCGATATCTGCATGGTCATGCCAGCGCTTGGCCAACTGCTGCTCTTCATCAGCGTTCAATACGGGCAAGGTGCTGATCGCTTGTAAATAAGCATCCAGGCTGTCAGTCAGCGCCGGCAGATGATTGATTTTAGGTACCATCATGGTGCTCATTGATCACCTCCGGTAAACATTGGGTTCGCTATATTAGCACTCTCGCCCTTCGAGTGCTAATCCAGTTTAAAGTTCCTGTTGATCGAGCAAGGCAGTGACGAACTCATGGGCTGAGAACGGTCGTAAATCGTCTACGCTTTCACCCACGCCAATAAAGCGAATCGGTACCTGTAACTCATTAGCAATGGCCAACACAATCCCCCCCTTAGCCGTACCATCCAGCTTAGTCAGGGTGATGCCGGTCAAGCCAACCGCCTGATGGAACTCACGCGCCTGACTTAAGGCATTTTGCCCCGTCGTGGCATCGACCACTAACATGACTTCATGGGGAGCGCTGGGGTCTTGCTTACCGATCACCCGCTTGATTTTCCGCAGTTCTGCCATGAGATTATTTTGAGTATGCAAACGCCCGGCGGTGTCGGCAATCACCACATCGGTACCTCGTGCCTGAGCGGCATGGATCGCATCAAAACTCACCGCTGCGCTGTCAGCACCGTGCTGCTGGGCAATCACAGGCACACCATTACGCTCACCCCACACTTGCAATTGTTCGACCGCTGCGGCGCGAAAGGTATCACCCGCTGCCAACAATACTGAATGCCCTTGGCTTTGCAGGCGCTGAGCCAGTTTACCAATGGTGGTGGTTTTGCCGACTCCATTAACCCCTATCATCAGGATCACAAAGGGGCGCGCCGCGCTGATCTGCAACGGTTGACTGCATGGGATTAATATCGCCTCCATCTGCTGGCGCAGTGCAGTCAACAACGCCTCACCCTCTGGTAATTCTTGGCGGGATACCTGCTCGGTCAGGCGCTGAATCATCTCACGAGTGGTTTTCATGCCCACATCGGCCATGAGCAGCCGAGTTTCGAGTTCTTCTAATACCTCATCATCAATGTGTTTTTTGCCTAATAACAGCTCGCTGAGACCGCCGAATAAACTGGTGCGTGTTTTGGCCAGCCGTTCGCGCAACCGCGCCATAAAACTGGATGTTGTCACTGTATACTAACCCTGCTTTAGTTATAAGAAGCTAACAGGGTATTATTTCACGTTTACGGCACGGCACGCATCCTGTCGGCACACATCACTACATAAGCCTGAACCGCTAGTCATGCTCATCCGCTGTAGAAGTGATCAGTAACGCCTCAATACCGTGGCGCTTCTCCGCGTCAATAAACCATTGGGGGCGTCTGCCATGACCCGTCCACGTTTGCTCAGGATGATCAGGGTTACGGTATTTGGGGGGAGTA
>PWUP01000200.1 GCA_003562535.1 Gammaproteobacteria bacterium
CACTGCTGCATCATTTACGGTGGCCGTTAGATCACGCGGCTTCGCTGTCTTGTGCCAGCTCGCCTCCAGCCTACGCCTCGTATGACGTTCTTGTTCATCAGCTCGCAGATTTGCTAGCGACTTCCTCCAGACCCCGCCTCGCGGCGGCACCCTTGCCATTCGCTAGTAGTTAGCGTGGTAGTCCTAAATAAGGTAGTGCAGTATCAGTCAGCGTTGACAGACAAGGTTTGGTTAAAATTTTGAAAGAAAATACTTCTCAATCTTACCATTATTTATTTTGTCACTACCATATTTGGGGCTACCGACTCGCTCAATAGACGCCAATAAACTGCCGCCAAGATCCCAAGGAGGTAATATCCTGCGCCTCGGTGACGGCAACGGCTTCGCATAGGAACCCTGACACGTCACTACCATCCGCCAAGCGGACTCGTCCAATACCCAGCGGGGCGGGAATGTTAGCCACAAAAGACCCAAACTGGTCGGCAGGCACAGCCCAAACCTCAACGTCGACCGCCGCACCGTCAGTGGCCACTCTAACCAACCCAGGGCGGTGTGGTGGCCCCCCTGGCAGGGCGTAAAGCCGGTATTCAGGAGTCGTGCGCGTTGTACACAGCAATCGCGCACGCCGCTGGGTTAACTGATGGTTCAGCGGTAAACCACTCATATGCGCCCCACACACCGCTACTGCAACCGTATGGCGGTTATCGACGTTCAATGGCGGGGCATCCGTCGGCGAAGCGATTCCAGTACCCAAAGCCATGCCACCGGTACGGTGCAAACGATCGGCAAGTGGCAATACATCGCGGTCGCGAAACGCAGGCGCAAACAGTGTCACCCCAAAAGGTAAACCGTCTGGACGAAACCCGGCCGGAACCGCTATCGCACAGAGATCGAGCAGATTCATGAAATTGGTGTAATAACCCAGATCGCTGTTAATTTTCAGAGGTTGTGCCTCAACAGCCGCAATCGTCGGTAAAGTACCGGTCGTTGGAGTCAGTATCAGATCGACCTGATCCCAAACCGCCTCCGTTTGACGGCGTAAGGTCTGCAAGCGGTATTGAGCAGTAAAGGCATCCACCGCCAACCAAGTGCGTCCGCCAGTGATAATCTCCCGTGTAACATCCCTTAGTGCTTCAGGTTGCGCCTCGATAAAATCACGAATCGCCACATAACGTTCCGCTACCCACGGTCCTTGATACAGCAGTTGTGCCGTCTCTATAAACGGGGCAAAGTCAATCTCCACACACTCACCGCCGAGGGTTTCTAGGCGTACCACGGTTTGCTGAAATAACGCTGGGTAATCGGGATCCCCGAAAAATGCCAACTGTTCCGCAGCGGGTACTCCGAAGCGAAACCTCGTAACCGGCAAACCAGCAAGTCCCAGCGTTGGGGCTTGATCGGGTCGAGCATAGGGATCATCGGCATCATAAGCAGCAACCACGTCCAAGACCCGTGCAGCATCGCCGCTATCAAGGGCAAAAATGGAGACGCTATCCAGACTGCGGCAGGCCGGTACAACCCCACGGCTGCTCAGCAAACCGCGTGTTGGCTTAACCCCGATCAGATTATTGAATGCTGCCGGCACTCGCCCAGATCCGGCGGTATCGGTACCTAAAGCAAAACCGACCTGCCCTAAGGCGACGGCAACCGCCGAACCCGAACTCGATCCCCCCGCCACATAGTCTGGATTAAAGGCATTGCGGCAGACCCCATAGGGTGAACGCACGCCGACTAATCCGGTAGCAAACTGATCCAGATTGGTCTTGCCCAAGGGTACAGCTCCCGCAGCAATTAACTGCTGTACCACAAAGGCTGAATGCCGAGGGACGGTGCGGTACGCTGGACAAGCGGCGGTTGTGGGCACCCCCGCTAGATCAATATTGTCCTTGATCGCAAAGGGAATACCGTACAGTGGTAATTGCGCCGGATCGCAGCCTTCCAATCGGTCTAGATACGGTGCTAATTGTTCGTCATTTAATACGGTGATCCAAATAGCCAAGGCTTCTGTGGCACGAATGGCGTCTAATGCTTCGGCGATCACTTGGCGCACAGTGTGTCTACCGGCATGATAATCGGCTAATAAACGTGCAATCGTCATAGTTGTTCTGCTCCGGCGAAATGGGTACTGGCCTGACCGACGGCAGCAATATGGGCGCGTGCCTGCTCAGCAGCACCCAGGCCATCACCCTCTAAAATAGCGCTGACAATGCGGTCGTGTTCCTGCCATGAGTGGTGCAGCCGTTGTGGTAATTCAAATTGAGCACGTCGCAAGGGGGCTAAACGATACTTAATCGTTGTGACTAATTCGGCCAAGTAATCACTGTGACAGCCGATATAAATCAGCCGATGAAAAAAGGCGTTGTAATCTTTGTACTCTTCAACCGCCCCGCGTTGTACCAGGTTGCTGGATTTATGGTGAATGTCTGCTAAGGTTTGACGTTCCTGCACACTCATACGCTCAGCCGCTAACCGCGCTGCTGATGCCTCCAGTTCGGCCATGGCTTCGAACATCTCACGCATTTTTTTCGGGGTCAGCAAGGTGACAGTGGCACGTCGATTGGGTAAGCGTTGCACTAGCCCCATAGCGTTTAATTCCCGCAAGGCTTCACGAGCTGGGGTTCTGGAAACCCCGAAACGATTACCTATAGCACCCTCATCTAATGGGGTGTCTGCAGCAAGCCGTCCATGAACGATATCATCGGCCAGGGTAGCTACCATACTATCAACGGTTGTGCCGGGACGGATGAGGGGCATGGATTCAGTTCTCACAGCACTCATGGTGGATGCGGGATTGCATCTAACAGGGTGCGAGTGTAGGCGTGTTGAGGATGCGACAAGACCTGTTCTGTTGGTCCCTGTTCAAGAATCGTCCCAGCTTGCATCACCATCACCCGATCACAGATCAGCCGTACCACATTAAGATCATGGGTGATGAACAGATAACTGATGCCCAAGTCAGCGCGTAAATCCGCGAGCAGATTAAGCACCACGGCCTGTACGGATACATCCAGTGCTGCTGTCGGTTCATCGAGAACCACTAAATCGGGATCCAAGGCAATCGCGCGGGCAATCCCCACCCTTGCCTTCTGTCCGCCAGAAAGCTGATGCGGAAAACGGCTGAGCAAATTCGATGGCAGACCGACCCGTTCGGCCAGTTCCTGAACCCGTAACCGCCGTTGACGCCGTGACAGATCACTGAGCCGTACTAAGGGATCAGCAATAGAGTGTTCTGCTGTCCAACGTGGGTTTAAACTGTCAGTCGGGTCTTGAAACACCATTTGCAATTTACCGCGTAGGGGATGATGGGCAAAACGCGCCGCAGGCACGGCGGCAATGTTCTCGCCTTTAAACACAATATGCCCCGAACTGACATCCAGTAGTCGCATCAGCATCGCTGAAGTCGTTGATTTTCCACAACCACTTTCTCCCACTAAGCCGAGGCTTTCACCCTGATGTACCGTAAAGGAAATTCCATCCACAGCCCGCACGGTCTGAGTCTGACCGTGCACAGGAAATTCCCTCACCAAGTCGCGCACTTCCAATAAAGGCGCTCCATGGGGTGGAAACACCGGAGCCGAGTGGGGTTCGGGTAATAAGTCCCTGATCTGCGAATCCAGTCTGGGTGTGGAACGCAGCAAGCGCTGTGTATAGGGATGCTGGGGTGCTTGAAACAACGTTTTGACCGGAGCTGTTTCAACCACTCTACCTTGTTCCATGACCACAATCCGATCACAGTAAGCAGCCGCCAGACCCAAGTCATGGGTAATTAATATCGCGGCCATCCGCCGTTCACGGCTTAACTCCACCACCAGTTCCATCACCGCTTTTTGGGTAGTGACATCCAGTCCCGTGGTGGGCTCATCGGCAATCAATAATTGCGGGCGGCAGGCCAGTGCCATGGCAATCACAACTCGTTGGCACATACCACCAGACAGTTCAAACGGATAGGCATGATAGCGCTGTTCTGGATCGGCGATTCTCACCGCCTGCAAGGCTTTAATCGCCTCATTGCGGGCGTTAGACCGTCCGGCACGAGTGTGCTGGAGTAACACGTCCTCAATTTGGCGGCCTACCGGCCTAATAGGATTTAAGGCCGCGCGCGGATTTTGGAAAATCATGGATATTTCTCGGCCCCGAATATCCAATAGTATACGCTCATTGGCCTGATCTAAACGCATACCGCTGAATTCAATCGACCCTTGGGCAATGCGTCCGGCACGATCCAGAATTCGCAATACGCTGTAGGCGCTCACCGATTTACCTGAGCCGGATTCGCCCACAACCCCAAGGGTTTCACCTCTGGCAACTGATAAGGAAACCTGTTCGATAGCGCGTACGGTGCCGCGTCGGGTCGCAAATTCAACCGTTAAATCGTGTATGGCCAGCAAAGGTGTTGCTGCGGTCATTCGCTGTTCTCCGACTGAATCACGTGCGCCGCTGCGGATCGACTAAATCACGCAGACCATCGCCGAGCAAGTTGAATGTAAATACGGCTAGCATCAAGGCCATGCCCGGAAACAGGGTCAACCACCACTCACCAGAGACGATAAAATTAGCACCTTCAGCGACCATAATGCCCCATTCGGGTGTCGGCGGACTCACCCCTAGACCGATGAACGATAACCCCGCCGCATTCAAAATGGCCCAACCCATGTTCAGCGACAGTTGCACCATAATGGGCGGCAAGGCATTGGGAAAAATCTGAGTGGCTAAGACCCGCAAATCACTATTGCCCGACAAACGCGCTGCTTGGACAAATCCAGCGTTGCGGCGGATATTGACTTCAGCACGAACCATCCGGGCATAGAACGGCAGATTGATAATCGCCGTAGCGATAATAATGTTCTCTATGGTATTGCCCGCAGCGGCCACAATGCCCATAGCTAATACAAATAAGGGAAAGGCCATGACCGTGTCCAGCACCCGCCCAATGATGCGATCCGTCCAACCCCCGAAAAATCCGGCCATAGCCCCTAGCAAAGAACCGAATACGAATGATAAGGAGACGGCGGCTACTGAAATCAGCAGATCCAGCCGAGTCGCTACCACCACCCGCGAAAATACGTCACGCCCTAGATGATCGGTGCCAAACCAATGATCCCAAGAGGGCGGTTCCAAGGCACGGGCTGAATGGGTAGCCAACGGGTCATAAGGCACGAGCAGTGGTCCAAAAATCCCAGTCAATACAATTAACGTGAACAGGGCAAAAGCTATCGCAGTGACCGGATTAGATGACAGTACGTAAAGAAAATGGCGACCGAGGGTATTGGGTCGAGGTGCAAGAGTATCCATTTCAGTCTCAGTCCCCTAGTCTGACGCGAGGATCGATCAAGGTATACGTCAGGTCAATGACTAGGTTCAGCGTGACAAACAGCAAAGCCATTGCTAGTACAAACCCCTGTACGGCCGCATAATCCGAAACCACCAAAGCTTCTACGGCGTAAGAACCGATCCCCGGCCAGGCGAACACTTTTTCGACCAGCACATTAGCCCCTAAAGCAAATGAAAATACCATACCCAGCGTTGTAATCACTGGCAGTAAGGCATTGCGGAAGGCATAGGACAGCAGGATTTTCCGGCGATTCAGCCCCGCAGATCGGGCGGTGCGAATAAAATCGCTGGCCAGAACTTGTAACATGGCGGCACGGGTCATACGGGCAATAGGCGCTAAAGTAAACAACCCTAAAGTTAATGCCGGTAGTACGAGATGAGCTGCTGCGCTGCGCCAAGTTGCATACTCACCCGCGATCAGAGCATCAATCAGATAAAAACCAGTCACCCGTTCAGGAGATAAGTACAGAATGTCCAACCGCCCCATAGGAGGGGGTGCCCAACCGAGCAGAAAGTAAAAAACATACACTAACAATAGTCCGGTGAAAAACGTGGGCAAGGAGACCCCAGCGGTGACGATGAACCGACACAGATGATCGATCCAGGTGTCAGGGCGAGTCGCCGCAAGAACCCCTAAAGGTACGGCGATCAGTACCGAAAATAACAACGCAACCAAGGTCAACTCAAGCGATGCCGGTAATCGCGTCATCAGTTCATGGGTTACGGGCTGTCCAGTAGAAATAGATGTTCCGAGATCGCCGCGTACCAAATCACTCAGATAGCTCCAGAACTGCACCGGCAGAGGACGATCCAGACCGAGTTGCGCCCTGATCTCGGCAATCGAACGCTCATCAGCCGCCGGACCGGCAAAATAAACGGCGGGATCACCGGGCAGCGCCCGAGTCAACATAAAAGTGATGACGATGATGCCGAACACCACTGGCACGGCCTGCAATAAGCGATAACCGATAGCACCAAGTCGCTGCGTTAACTGCACGGTTTTACCTCTTCTATGATAGCCGACATGACAGGTTGACCAGTTAAAGTTTCAGCGTGCGTACATCAGGCATGCGATGGAACCAGAATTGATAACCCTCAATCTGAGGTATCATGGCCACTTCTAGGTTGGGCTGATACAGCGGGATGCGCGGAACCTCATCAAACGCTTTGGCAATCATTCGTTTTAACTTGGGTTCGTAGTCGGGATCATCCATAGGGATATGCAGGGTTTCCGCTACAAGTTGATCCATTTCTGGATCGGAATAATTTGACGAGTTAAACAGTCGATCACTGACATAAGCCCAGAAGAAGTAGTAACAGGGCGTATTGAGCCAACCACCGAAATTCTCTAAATGCAGGGGAAGATTTTTCTCAACCAGAGCAATCGTGCGCCAGTTAGCGCCGGGAATCCGCTCGATGTTGGCACGGATCCCGATGCGGGCCAGTCCTTCCTGAATCAACAATGCTGTAGGTTCCCCCCACTCCGCTGTACCTAGGTCAAACGACAGCGGCACTTCAAAACCGTCTTTGTAGTCCGTTTGGGCTAATAACTCGCGAGCCTTGTCATAATCGGTGGTGTAGGGAAAGGGCTGCGGCCAGACGACGCTTTGCGGCTCCAGATGTTCGCCACCCCACATAGGCGCACCGCGCTCATAAGCCGCATTGCGGTAGATTTCCGCATAGGGGATAGCGTAGGCCACGGCCTGACGGACCCGCTTATCCTGAAACGGTGCAAAATTCAGATTAGGACAGAGTACGTGCAGACAGTTTTCAATCGGATTACCGATCACCTTGACTCGCGGATTGGCTAACATCTCACGGGCGTCTTTGGCCGGAATATCATGTGAAAACTGCACACTGCCCCGTTCAATCAGGGCGCGGCGGGTAGATTGTGAGGGAATTTCTCGGATAATCACTCGGCGCACGGCGGGCAGTGGGCCACCTTGCCAATCATCATTACGGATATACACGAGTTGCTCACTAGGCTGCCAGCGTTCAACCTTAAACGCTCCGGAACCGGCTGGATTGCGATGCAAATATTCCATGGCCCAAGGGTCATCGTCGGTTGCATGAGCCAGTGCCACTTTACTGTTGATGATGAAAGGAACCGGCACGGCTAGATCCGGTAACAGCAGTTTAGACGGCTGCAAATAATGCACCCGGATGGTTTTATCATCGATGATTTCAAACTGGTCTGGGCTTTCCATGCCACCGGCACGCATTTGCACTGTGGGAAAACCACCGACCGATACCGCACGATCCAGCGACCATTTCACATCGGTGGCCGTGACCGGTGTGCCATCCCAGAAGGCGGCATCGGGTTTAAGGTAAAACGTCACCGACAGGCCATCGGCAGCGATTTCCCAGCGCTCGGCCAGTTCAGGAACCAGCGTGTCATAATCGTAGCTTAAGGAACCATCGGGCAGGGTTTTCACGCCAAAACTGATCAAACGATCATAACAATTAACCGCCACTTGATAACTCGGACGATTCGTTCCCGTGCGATGCAGATCTAGGCTATTAATCGTGGTACCGGTTACCACAACTATAGTATCGCCAGATTGGGCTAGGGCTGGGGTGGATTTAAGAAAGGGCAGTATACTGGCACCCACCGCCGCAGCGGAGGCGTTTTTCAAAAAATCACGACGTTGCATCATACACTCCTGATCGACCGTAATGGCCTGCTGTCTGGGACAGTAAAGTGTATGCAGATTAAGTGCCAAAGTTTTTTAGCGTCAACAGGCAACCTAAAACCTAGCTATTTGTATACTCACCGGAAACAATTTAATCAAATAACTCAATGTAATTTATAATTTATTTTAAAAAAGCCATAAAAAAGATAGCGATTAACTTACTTGGATTTTCTGAGCAGATGTCGCTAAATCAGGTGTTGAGGACTGCGGGTGGCACCAAAAAAGTGCTGTTAATGCTTATTTTTGGTGCAATCATTGAGGTTGGTAGATGAGTCAACCGATTACCTACAACTCCCATCTGAGATGTTAGAGTATTGATTTTCTTGACTGACGGGAGGTGGTGATGAGCTGGGCCGAAGCGGAACTGGGTAGCGCACAACTGGGCGATCAACGCTTGACCAAGCGCTTGGTCACTCGGGTGGACACGCTCTCGGCGGCACCGACGACCAGTATTCCGGCGGCCTGTCGGGGCTGGGCAGAGACCAAGGCGGCGTATCGGCTACTGGACAACGACAGTATGGACTGGCGCGACCTGTTGGAGCCGCACTGAGCATGCAGTGAACAGCGCATGAGGGTCTATGAGCGCGTGTTGTGTATTCAGGACACCACGGAGTTGGACTTCACGAGGCATCCGGGCACGGCGAGCAGCCGGTCACCGGCATCCTGGCCCGCGAGATCGATCCCGCCGTCGGGGTGCAACCGATCGAATGGCGTTTGCTGACCAACGAGCAACTCACCACCCTCGATGAGGTCGTCGAACGCATCGAGTGGTGCCGCAAGCGCTGGCAGATCGAGATCTTCTTCCGCATTCTCAAATCTGGCTGCCGGGTGGAAGCCCAGCCGTTGGCCACCTTGGAACGGCTGGAGCGGGGGCTGACGGGTAGTCCTAAATAAGGTAGTAACAAGACAAATAATGGTAAAACTGGGCAGTCTTTTCGTCCAAAATTGTAACCATACCTTATCTGTCGGCCGTGATTGATACTTCACTCCCCTATTTAGGACTACCTCAGCATCTGGCTTATCCATCTCGATACCGGAGTAGAAAATCCAATACGGCGTGATTGAAGGCTTCAGGCTGCTCGATGTTGACCAG
>PWUP01000279.1 GCA_003562535.1 Gammaproteobacteria bacterium
CACGATGCCACGGCCTGGAAAACTCTGCTGGATGAAGCCTTAGAACGTCAAGAGCATGGACTGGCTAAACTTCCACCCATCGTCGCTTATGATCATGATGCGGCGGCAATCCGGCAGGCGTGGGCGGCAATTCAGACCGCCGGCCTCAGCGGACAGGTACATGTGGAACGCGCCGAACTCAGTGCCGTGCGCCCACCCTCCGCGATCAGTACCGGCCTAGTGGCCGTCAATCCCCCTTATGGTGAACGGGTGGGTCAGCGGCATGATCTGTTGCCACTGTATGCCCGCCTTGGCGATACCCTGCGGCAGCATTTTCCCGGTTGGTGGGCGCTGGTATTAAACGGTGCCGACTGTGCCATCGGTTTACGCCCCGAACGAACCTGGCAAGTGTATAACGGTGCCCTACCCTGTCGTTTAGAACGCTTTGAGATCGCAAAAGAGCGGCATAATAACCACGCTCCACTACCGGCGGAGGATTTGGTCAATCGCCTGCATAAAAACCAACGGAAACTGGCCGCTTGGCGACAACAACAGGGTATCAGCACTTATCGGGTCTATGACGCCGATATACCTGAATATGCCCTAGCGGTAGATGTGTACGGTAGCCGTGAGGGCGATTGGCTGCATGTGCAGGAATACCAAGCGCCTGCCAGCATTGACCCGCGCCACGCCCAAGCCCGGCTGCGCGCCGCCTTAACCGCCCTGCCCGCAGCTCTAGGGGTAGCACCACAACGCATGGTGTTCAAAGTACGCCGTCGCCAACGCGGCGCTGAACAATACACCCGCCACGCTGATCAAGGACAGTTTCTGGAAGTAACGGAAGGTCGCTGTAAGTTACTGGTGAACCTCACCGATTATCTGGACACGGGGTTATTTCTCGACCATCGTCCGCTGCGCCTATGGCTAGGCGAGCACGCCCAAGGACTGCGGCTGCTGAATCTGTTTTGCTACACGGGTGCAGCGACGGTTCATGCGGCGGTCGGTGGTGCGCGGCGCACCACCAGCGTGGATTTATCCAAGACCTATTTAGACTGGCTGCGGCGCAATCTAGCGCTGAATGGCTGTGACCGACCCGCCCAGCAGATGATTCAAGCCGATTGCCGCCAATGGCTGCACAACTGCCGCGACACTTACGATCTGATTGTGCTCGATCCGCCGAGTTTTTCCAATTCTAAGCGCATGCAGGGCGAGTTGGACATTCAGCGCGATCATGCCGAGCTGATTCTGGCAGCGGCAGCGTGTCTAGCGCCTGATGGTCTGCTGATTTTTTCCACCAATTTACGCCGTTTTCGCCTCGATCCGGCATTGCATCAACAGCTACAGATCGAGGATAAAACCGCCTGGTCGATTCCTAAAGATTTTCAGCGTAATGCCCGGATTCATCAGTGTTGGTTTATACGCCACCTTGTATCACCCTGAGTGATTAGTAATGAGCGATTCGGTAGCTATCGAACCCACTCAATCGCTGCGAGGCTACACATTATGTAACATTACTGTGCTAAAACACGGCGCATGAATTACAGTGTGCCGTGCAGTTAGTCTATAGCGGCTGGGCATCACACGCTCAGTTCAATCACCAACAATCGGAGGAGTTATTTATGTCCAATCAAACCAGCCCCACGCTGCAACAGGCCACGACCGGCCCGGTCAAATACGTTTATTTATTCAATGAAGTCGAAGTGGCTGAAGCGGCTGTCGGCGGCAGTTGGGATGCGGTACGCTCTTTGCTGGGTGGTAAAGGAGCCAATCTAGGGGATATGACCCGCTTGGATGTGCCCGTCCCGCCCGGTTTTACCGTCACCACCGTCGCCTGTAACGCCTATCTGGCAGCCGATGAAAATTTCCCAGAAGGTCTATGGGAAGCCGAATTACAAGCGGTTAAAGCGATTGAAACCATGACCGGCAAAGTGTTCGGTGATCCAGATAATCCCTTGCTGGTGTCCTGCCGTTCAGGCAGCAAATTCTCGATGCCAGGCATGATGGACACCATTCTCAACATCGGTCTCAATGACGATGTAGTCAAGGGCATGGTCAAACAAACCAATGACGAGCGCTTTGTCTATGATTTATATCGGCGCTTGATTCAAATGTTCGGTTCTGTGGTCATGGGAGTACCCGATGAGGTCTTTGAGCGGTTTATCACGGAAGCCCGCGAACGCGCCGGGGTGGAAATTGATGCCGAACTCAGCGCCCAAGACTGGATAGGGGTGACTGAAAAATTCAAGGAAGTCTTCCGTACCTACACCAACAGTGACTTTCCCGCTGATCCCTATGAGCAACTCAAATTAGCCACGGAGGCGGTGTTTAAATCTTGGAATGGCCGCCGCGCTGTGGATTATCGTAACGCCGCAGGCATCGCCCATGATCTCGGCACAGCGGTCAATATCCAGACTATGGTGTTCGGTAATTTCGGTGAAGGCTCAGCGACTGGAGTGGCCATGTCACGCAACGCCTTTACCGGCGAACGCGAGTTGGAAGGCGATTTTCTGATCAACGCCCAAGGCGAGGACGTGGTGGCCGGTACCCGCATGACCCAGCCCATCAGCGATCTTAAACAGTTCATGCCAGAGATTTACGATCAGTTTGAACAGACTGCGGCTCGCCTGGAAAAACATTACCACAATATGCAAGATATGGAATTCACCATTGAACGCGGCAAATTGTGGATCTTACAGACCCGTGATGGCAAACGCACCGCGCAAGCGGAAGTGCGTATCGCTGTAGATATGGTCGAAGAAGGACTGATCAGCAAAGACACCGCCGTAGCGCGGGTGCAACCCTCGCAAGTGGACTTTTTCCTACATCCCCAGTTGTCACAGACAGCCATCGCCGAACTTGACCCCATCGCGACCGGGATGAATGTGTCCCCGGGGGCGGCAGTCGGGATTGTCGCCTTTGACGCCGATACCGCCGAGCGCTGGGCGAAAAATGAAGGCAAAAAAGTCATTATGGTGCGTCCAGAGACCAAGCCCGACGATGTTCACGGCATGCTCGCCGCTGAAGGTATTGTCACCAGCTCTGGAGGACGCACCAGCCACGCCGCTCTAGTCGCCCGCCAGTTCGGCAAGCCCGCAGTGGTCGGGGTCAGCAATCTGGAAATCAATCTCGATGCACGCGAAATGACCATCGGCGGGCAATTAGTCGTCACCGAAGGCGAGTGGGTTTCCATCGATGGCACCTTGGGCCGAGTGTATCTTGGTAAACTCGACACCGTGGTACCGGATATCAAAAACCCCTATTTGCTCAAACTGCTCAGTTGGGCCGATGAAATCCGCAAGATTAACGTGTGGGCCAATGCCGATTATCCTCGCGACGCCGAACGCGCCCGCGAATATGGTGCTACCGGCATCGGTCTATGCCGCACCGAACACATGTTTTTTGAAGCCGAACGCATGCCGTTTGTGCAGCAGATGATTATGGCTAAGAATGTCACTGAGCGTAACGAAGCCCTAGACACATTGCTTCCTTATCAGCGATCTGATTTCGAAGGCTTATTCCGAGCCATGAATGGTTATCCGGTGATTATCCGCCTGATCGATCCGCCCTTGCATGAATTCCTGCCCTCCTATGATGAGTTGGTGCAAGATTTGGCGGACTTAAAAGTGCAGCTCCAGCATTTTCACACCTTGAGTGAAATTGACGAGGCACTGGGCGAAATCAAAATCAAATCGAATTATTTGGAGCGCGTCATGGGTCTGCGTGAAGCCAATCCCATGCTGGGTATGCGCGGGGTGCGTCTCGGTATTCTCATTCCTGAGATTACCAAAATGCAGGTACGCGCGATTTTCGAGGCCGCCTGCCAATGCACCAAGGAAGGCATCAAGGTGATTCCAGAAGTCATGATCCCCTTAACCTCACATGTCAATGAGCTGCGGGTGCAACAAAAGGCTCTGGAGACCGTCGCCGAAGAAGTGATGGAGGAAATGGACTGCCGAGTCAGCTATAAATTTGGCACCATGATTGAAATCCCGCGAGCCGCACTGACGGCTGACGAACTGGCTGAGGTGGCTCAATTTTTCTCATTTGGCACCAACGACCTCACCCAGACCACCTTCGGTATGTCGCGTGATGATGCCGAATCCAGCTTCCTGATCGAATACCTAGCGCGTCATATTCTTGAGGAAAACCCCTTTGCAACGATTGACGAAAAAGGTCTAGGGCGCTTGATGCGTATCGCCGTAGAAGACGGTCGCAGTGTGCGTCCTGATCTGGAAATCGGCATCTGTGGTGAACATGGCGGTGATCCCAAGAGTATTGATCTATGCCACAAGCTCAATCTGAACTATGTGTCGTGCTCACCGTTTCGCGTACCCATTGCGCGCTTGGCCGCTGCCCAAGCCGTATTGAGGGATCGCCAAAAAGCGGCTTAACCGTCTGTATTCATTAAATCATGGAGTCCTCATGAGCGAAAAACACCTTTACCTGTCATTAATCCCGCAAGCGCTGATTGCTTCGATGCTTAAGCCTAAAGATTTCGGCAGTTATTACGCGGTCGGTTCTTGGGTGCATGTGCAAGGTGAGGCGATTTTCTTCGAGGTGGATCCCTCCTTCCGCTCCGATGAATTTCCGTTTCACTTGGTCGAGGAACGCTGTGTCCGACAACCGAATGGAGCACCCAAACGGTCTGTGTATCTGGCCATTTACCGAGTGCTGTCACGGATTCCGGTATCGGCATTGGGCAATCTGTATCTGGTGACTAAAGACGGGAGAACACTGGAACTTCGCCGTGAGGACTATACCCCTGCTACTGAGGAAACGCTGCATCTTTACCAAGAGTTCTGCCCCATTACCCCTATGGTGGCCAGTCTCTTGGAACCGCATGGTTTTTGTCAGTTCATCACCAACCCCAGCCATCCGATCAATGTGCCACGGATTGTGTTCTCACAGTTACGGCTGGGTGATCTGGCCACAGATCCTGAACATGGCTCAGTAGCCGATCTGCCGTATTCCAATATGGAGCATATTCGCGATGTGCTCATAGAACTTAAATATAATCGCACTAAGTCCAGCAAATTAGTGCTTAAACAAGTTAAGGAAGGTGTGCTTTATCGCATGTTACAGGGTGGATTCTATGTGGGGGATCAGACGGATTTTGCGTTTTATCGCTTTCCTGCCCTCGATGAACTGGAGAACACCCACCGCGATTGGTGGCGCTCAGCGCAAATCTCTAGCTACAACCTATAAACACTCTGTTGACCTGCACAGGCTGAATTGACTTATGAACGAGCCTATTTTCTGGATCGCACCGATTGCCGCCTTAGCCGCCTTGGGGTTCGCCGCACTGTTTTTCTGGGCGATGGCGCGTGAGGATCAAGGGACGGAAGCCATGCGGACTATTGGCGATTACGTCCGCAAAGGCGCTATGGCGTATTTGTGGCAGCAGTACAAAGTCATGCTGTTAGTGTTTCTAGTGCTGGCGGCTTTGTTCGCTGTGCTGGCTTACCCACTAGGCGCACAAAACCCGTGGTTGCCGTTTACCTTTATTGGGGGCGGCTTTTTCTCCGCACTCGCGGGATACTTCGGGATGCAAACCGCTACCCGAGCCTCGACCCGCACTGCGGCTGCCGCTCGCAGCTCGCTGTCTAAAGCCTTACGGATTGCGTTTCGTAGTGGTGCGGTCATGGGTTTGGTTGTGGTGGGCTTGGGCCTCGGTAACGTCGTGGCTTGGTTTTTGGTGGCCGATTGGTTAATCCCACAGACCAACATGGAGGATGGGGTGCGTATGGTGCTGATCACCACCACTATTCTGACTTTCGGTGTTGGGGCCTCGTTGCAAGCCATGTTTGCTCGGGTCGGTGGTGGGATTTTCACCAAAGCCGCTGATGTCGGCGCGGACTTAGTCGGTAAAGTAGAAACGGGTATCCCAGAAGACGATCTGCGCAATCCGGCAGTGATTGCTGATAATGTGGGGGATAATGTCGGCGATGTCGCCGGTATGGGCGCTGATTTGTTCGAGTCCTACTGTGGCTCGATTTTAGCGGCCTGTGCTTTAGGGGCAGCGGCTTATGTGTTAGAACCGAGTGTGCAACTCAAAGCCGTCGTGGCCCCCATCGCCATTGCTGGGGTGGGTATTTTATTGTCCATCATTGGTATTTTTCTGGTCAAAGCCAATGAAAACGCCGGTCAAGAGGAGTTACTCCGCGCCCTAGCGCGCGGGATTAATATGAGTGCCTTGATGATCAGCATCGCCACCCTGCCGGTCTTATTCGTGCTGGGCTTACCCAATTTCTGGGGGCTGTGGGGGGCGGTTGTCGTCGGCGTGGTGACTGGCATTGTGGTCGGGCGTTCGACAGAATACGCCACCTCGGCCAGCTATGCCCCCACGCGCACCATTGCCGCCCAGGCTGAGGGCGGTCCGGCCACCACCATTATTGCCGGACTGGGCATCGGTATGCTGTCTACGGGAATCCCCGTCTTGGCGATTGTCATCGGAACCCTGCTGGCGTTTGCCTTCGCCTCCGGCTTTGATGCCACTGCCATTAACCTCGGTCTGTACGGTATTGCAATTGCGGCGGTCGGTATGCTGTCAACGTTAGGGATTACTCTGGCCAGCGATGCCTATGGCCCGATTGCCGATAATGCGGGCGGCAATGTGGAAATGAGCGCTTTAGGCCCTGAAGTACGAGCGCGAACCGATGCCTTGGACTCACTGGGCAATACCACTGCGGCCACCGGCAAAGGGTTTGCCATTGGCTCAGCAGCTCTGACAGCCCTGGCACTCATCGCCTCGTATATCGAAGTCGTGCGCATTGAACTGGTGAATTCCGGGCAATTGCTGTTAGCGCTCGGGCATGGGATTAGCGTGAACACCGCTCAAGCCAGCCTCACTGACTTTATGACGTTTTATAATGTCACCCTGCTGAATCCTTTGGTACTCGTCGGGGTGTTAATCGGTTCCATGACGGCCTTTGTGTTCAGCGGGCTGACCATGCAGGCGGTTGGACGCACGGCGATTCAAATGGTCGAAGAAGTGCGACGCCAGTTTCGGGATAATCCCGGCATTTTGCAAAATACGGCTCAACCGGATTACGAGCGCTGTGTGGCCATTTCCACTAAGGGTGCCCAACGGGAAATGATTCTGCCTGCCCTGCTTGCAGTACTCACCCCGATTGTTGCGGGGTTAGTATTGGGCGTCGGTGGAGTCATTGGTTTGCTGATCGGTGGTTTAGCCACTGGCTTTGTGATGGCGGTGTTTCTGTCCAATGCGGGTGGTGCTTGGGATAATGCCAAAAAATACATTGAATCCGGACAGCACGGCGGTAAAAACTCCCGCGCCCATCGAGCTGCCGTGGTCGGTGATACCGTCGGCGATCCTTGTAAAGACACCTCTGGGCCGAGCTTGAATATTTTGATCAAGCTCATGAGTATTGTCGCCATTATCATGGCGGGAGTCACCGTGTCGTACAGCCTATTTTGATGCAAGCGCACATGAACATTGCTTGCAGATCAGCTCGTTTTGCCGTAGTGTTTGAATCGCTGGCTATTAAAGTAGTCCGCTGCCAATCGCCGATCTGTGGCTCTCGCTTGAAGCGGCCTGAGATTGGGTTAGAGTGAATCTGTTTTGAGGTTTGACTGTTTACAATGAGTATCGGTACTGTGAAGTGGTTCGATGAATCAAAAGGTTTTGGGTTTATCGCACCGGAAGAGGGTGGCAAAGACATTTTTGTTCACTACAGCGCAATCGACAGCAACGGCTTTCGCACCCTTGCAGAAGGCCAACGTGTAGAGTTTGAGGCCAAGGCCGGCCCTAAAGGCATGCAGGCGACCAGCGTCAAAGCCGCCTGAATTCCACAAGAATAATAACAGGCCTTGCCTCCTGACCCGCCATAAGGCGGGTCTTTTATTGCACCTTGCGCTATAATCGCTGGTTTCCTGACTTGGCCTTGGCATGCTTGATAAACTACGCAATATCGCCATCATCGCTCATGTTGATCATGGCAAAACCACTTTGGTGGACCGGTTGTTACAGCAATCCGGCACCTTAGACGAGCGCGCGCCCACCCAAGAGCGCATGATGGACAGCAACACCCTAGAGCGCGAACGCGGCATCACCATTCTTGCTAAAAACACCGCACTGGTTTGGCGCGATTACCGCATCAATATCGTGGATACGCCCGGCCACGCTGATTTCGGTGGTGAAGTCGAGCGTGTCTTGAGCATGGTCGATTCGGTACTGTTGCTGGTCGATGCCGTCGATGGCCCGATGCCACAAACCCGATTTGTGACTCAAAAAGCCTTTGCCCTAGGCTTACACCCGATTGTAGTGATCAATAAAATTGATCGCCACGGCGCACGCCCTGATTGGGTCTTGGATCAAACGTTTGATTTGTTTGACCGCTTAGGGGCGAGCGAAACCCAACTGGATTTTCCAGTCATTTACGCCTCCGCCTTGCAAGGCTATGCCAGTCTGGACCCCACAGCCCGCGAGGGCGATATGACCCCGCTGTTTGAAATCATCACTGATCAGGTGCCTGCACCCCATGTTGATCCCGACGGCCCGTTTCAGATGCAGGTCAGCGCCTTGGACTACAGCAGCTATGTGGGTGTCATTGGCATTGGCCGTATCCAGCGTGGCCAAATTCGCACCAATACCCCCGTCAGCATCATCGACCGTCATGGCCAAAGTCGCTCGGGACGTATGTTGCAGATTCTAGGTTTCCAGGGTCTCAACCGAGTGGAATTCCCCCAGGCTGAGGCTGGGGATATCATCGCCTTTACTGGCGTGGATCGTCTAGGTATTTCCGATACCTTATGCGATCCGGCTCATCCTCAAGCCCTGCCCCCGCTCACCGTCGATGAACCCACGGTGAGCATGACGTTTCAAGTCAATGACTCTCCGCTGGCCGGACGCGAGGGCAAATTCGTCACCAGCCGCCAGATTCGCGAACGTCTCCAGCGTGAATTGATTCATAACGTCGCTTTGCGCGTTGAGGATACCGATAACCCGGATCGATTGCGCGTCTCCGGGCGCGGCGAGTTGCATCTGGCTATTCTGGTTGAAACCATGCGCCGTGAGGGCTATGAACTGGCGTTATCACGTCCTGAAGTGATTGTGCGTGAGATCGACGGGGTGACTCAGGAGCCTTATGAGCAACTGGTGGCCGATGTCGA
>PWUP01000057.1 GCA_003562535.1 Gammaproteobacteria bacterium
ACGCGCATGGATAAATTTACTCGAACCTTGCTGGAGCATACGGGTCTTGTGGGTATGATTGGTAAGGCCGAACGTGGCGCTGCCGCCATTGAGGCGATTCGGGATAACCGAGCCGTGTATCTCATGGCCGTAGGCGGTGCGGCGTATTTAGTGTCTAAAGCAATCCGTAAGTCACAGGTATTGGCCTTTGACGATCTGGGCATGGAGGCCATTTACGAATTTACCGTTGAGGATATGCCGGTGACCGTGGCGGTGGACAGCCAAGGTGAATCGGTGCATCGGACCGGGCCAGCCGAATGGCGGGTAAAAATCGGTAAAATCCCTGTTTTGAAAGGTTAATTAATGAGAAAACTAATCGCTATTATGCTGGTGTTATGGCTGCCTATGACCGGCGCGCTAGCCAGCCCGACCTCGCCGCAAAACGCCTTGGATTTGGTTAAAAGTACCACGGATCAGGTTCTTGAGATCCTTGAGACAAACCGTGCTGAACTCGCCCAGGACAACAGCCGCCTGTACGAGTTGGTGCAAGAGCACATCGTGCCGCATCTGGATTTTCGTACCGTAGGCCGTTGGGTGATGGGGCGGCACTGGCGTGAAGCGACCCCCGAACAACGCGAAGCGTTCATCGATGAGTTTTTAACCCTATTGGTGCGCACCTATGCCAGTGGTCTGTTGGAATATTCTGGCGAGACTTTGGAGTTTTTACCCGTGCAGGCCGAGGATGACGCCGAAGATATCGTGGTGCGCATGCGACTTCGGCCTGCTGGAGGCGGTGAGCCGGTACCGGTGAGCTATCGGATGCATTGGCGTGATGAGGCGTGGAAGGTTTACGATGTCAATATTGAAGGGGTAAGCCTTGTGGCCAATTATCGCAACTCGTTGGGCAGTCAGTTTGCCAGTGAAGGCGTGCAGGGGGTGATTGACCTGTTGCGCGAACGCAATCGTCGAGGCCAGCCACAATGAACACCGAGCAGATTAAACAATTAATCGAAGCCCACTTGACTGATGCCGAGGTGATTATTCGCGGCGATGATGGGGTGCATTTTGAGGCCATTGTCATCAGCCCAGATTTCGCTGGTAAAACACGGGTGCAACAGCACCGTCTGGTCTATGCGGCTCTCGGCGAGAGTTTTGGTAACCAGTCGATTCATGCCTTGGCGCTCAGTACCCTCACTCCGGAAGCCTGGCAACAGCGTTCTTCAAAGTCATAAGTTTATGATCGAGTACATGGATTGAACAAGCTATTAATAGAGGGCGGTCAGCCTCTGATCGGTGAACTGCACGCCGCAGGGGCTAAAAATGCGGTGTTACCGATTTTAGCTGCGACGCTCTTGGCCGATGAGCCGGTAACCTTGAGCAATGTGCCGCAGTTGCGTGATGTGACCACCAGCAGAGCCTTGCTTGAGCGCTTGGGGGCGCAGGTTACGCTGCATGAGCCGATGACTCTTGAGGTCGATACGCGCTCAGTGGATAAATTCTGTGCGCCCTATGACTTGGTGAAAACCATGCGGGCGTCCATCTTGGTGCTTGGGCCGTTGTTGGCGCGCTATGGTTATGCTGAGGTGTCCTTGCCGGGGGGGTGTGCGATTGGTTCGCGTCCAGTTGACCAACACCTGCGCGGACTCCGGGCGATGGGTGCCGAGATCGAGGTGGATGCCGGGTATATCCGGGCGTGTTGTTCCGGGCGGTTGCGCGGTGCCCGTTTAGTGTTGGATTTAGTTACGGTCACCGGTACCGCGAATGTGCTGATGGCAGCGACCTTGGCTGAAGGCACTACGGTCATTGAAAATGCGGCCCGGGAGCCTGAGGTGGTTGATCTGGGCGACTGTTTAGTGGCGATGGGGGCGGATATCACTGGACTAGGTACCGATACTGTGGTAGTGCGTGGTGTGCCGCGATTACACGGTACCCATTATCCGGTGATGCCGGATCGTATTGAGACCGGAACCTATCTGGTCGCTGCAGCCATTACCCATGGGCAAATCACCATTCATGGCACTCGGCCTGCGTGCCTAGATGCCGTATTGCTGAAGTTGCAAGAGGCGGGGGCGCAGATCGACACGGGTTCAGACTGGATTCATTTGGATATGCAGGGGCGGCGTCCGCAAGCCGTACATCTGCGTACCGCTCCCCATCCGGGGTTTCCCACCGATATGCAGGCGCAGTTTGTGGCTCTGAACGCCATAGCCGCCGGTGTCGGCACCATCACAGAAACGGTGTTTGAAAACCGCTTTATGCATGTTAACGAGTTACAACGCATGGGAGCCTTGATTCGTTTGGAAGGCAATACTGCGATCAGCACGGGCGTGGCTCAACTGACCGGTGCGCCGGTTATGGCGACTGATCTGCGTGCCTCGGCTGGGTTAGTCCTCGCTGCATTGGCGGCGCGTGGCACCACGGTGGTCGATCGGGTTTACCATATTGATCGCGGTTATCAAGGTATCGAACAACGTTTAACCCAACTCGGAGCTTCCGTGCGGCGGATCACTGGATGATGAATACCAACACGCCTCTAACCTTAGCCCTGTCCAAGGGCCGAATTTTTGATGAAACCCGCCCTTTGCTGGCGGCTATGGGCATTGAGTTAATCGATGATCCAGAGCACAGTCGTAAATTGATTTTAGACACCAATCACAGCGCGATTAAAGTGGTGGTGGTGCGGGCTGCGGATACGCCAACCTACGTTCAATACGGTGCCGCCGATTTAGGGGTGGTTGGCAAAGATGTGTTGTTGGAGCACGGAGGGGAGGGGCTGTATGAACCTGTGGATTTAGGGATTGCCCGCTGTCGCTTAATGGTCGCGGGGTTTGCTCAAGACGCGGGGATGCGCTCAGTACCGCGGCCACGCATCGCCACAAAGTACGTCAATGTCAGCCGTGGGTATTTCGCGGGGCGGGGCGTGCAGGCTGAAATCATTAAACTCTATGGTTCCATGGAATTAGCGCCTTTAGTCGGTTTGGCCGATTACATCGTCGATGTTGTGGATACTGGGAATACATTGCGTGCTAATGGATTGGTGCCGATTGAAACCATTGCCACAATCAGCTCACGCTTAATCGTCAATAAAGCCGCAATGAAAATGAAGCACACCGGGTTAAGAGCGTTAGTGGCCGAGTTTGCCCAAATGGTGGCGTCCCCGTATGAGGCTGGTCCATGTCAATAACCCCTCAAGATTTGATCCGCGCCCCCATTCGTGCCTTAAAAGCGTATGCTGTAGCCGATGCCACCGGGTTGATTAAACTCGATGCTATGGAAAACCCCTATTCATGGCCGGATGAGTTACTGGATGACTGGTTAACTGGATTGCGTGATACACCGATTAACCGTTATCCTGATCCTCATGCACAGGGCGTGGTGCAGCAGTTGCGGGCAGTTTTAGCCTTACCTTCCGGCGTTGACGTGTTGCTGGGCAATGGCTCGGACGAACTCATCCAGTTATTGGCGTTAGCCGTGAACGGCGTTAGCGGTCAACGGCGTATTGTGCTAACCCCTGAGCCGGGGTTTGTCATGTATCGCATGGTGGCGACGTTTACGGGTATGGACTATGTGGGGGTTCCCCTAAAGCCAGACTTTAGCCTTGATGAAGCCGCTATGCTGCAGGCTATTGAACAGCATCAGCCCGCACTGGTGTTTTTGGCGTATCCGAATAACCCCACGGGTAATTTGTTCTCAGCCACGGCGATGCAGCGCATTATTGCGGCCACGCCGGGTTTAGTGATTGTTGATGAAGCCTACCGGGCATTTACTGATGACAGCTTTATTCCCGCTTTGGCCGAATACGATAATCTTTTAGTGATGGGTACCTTATCCAAGCTGGGCTTGGCAGGTTTGCGATTGGGGTATCTGCTGGGGGCTGCGCATTGGTTGCATGAGATTGATAAAGTCCGTTTGCCGTATAACATCAATGCGCTGACCCAATGTAGTGTTGAGTTTGCGTTGCAGCATCATACCGTGTTTGCAGCCCAAGCTCAGCAGATTCGCCAAGCTCGCGCTCAATTACAGGCCGAATTAGCGCGGTTACCGGGGATAGTGACTTATCCCAGTCAGGCCAATTTTATTTTATTTCGAGTGCCTCAAGGGCAGGCTCCTAGCGTATTTGCCGGACTGAAAAACCACGGCATCCTGATTAAAAACCTCGATCCTATGGGTGGTTTATTGCAGGATTGTTTGCGCGTTACAGTGGGCACGCCAGAGGAAAATCGTCGGTTTTTGCAAGCACTCGATAGTCTGTTGTCATCCCCCCAAGACAGTAGTTGTCTGGTATAATTGACAGCGTTAGGGATATATGTGTGAAGAGTCGATCACCTCAATAGCAGGTTTTGATCGGGAACGCTTAGCTTAATAAAAAGTTGCAGGAGTTTATTCATGTCGACGGCTGAAATGGTTGATCATGACCGACGCCGATTCCTTACCGCCTCAGCGACAGTCGTAGGTGGTGTAGGTGCGGCCTTCGTAGCAGTGCCTTTTCTGGCATCTTGGGCCCCGAGCGAACGGGCTCGGGCGGCAGGTGCACCGGTAGAAGTTGATATCAGTAGATTAGAGCCGGGTGCTCGTTTAGTAGTGGAGTGGCGCGGTCGGCCTATTTGGGTGCTGAATCGCACCGATACCATGATGGAATTATTACCTGAAGTGGTTAGCGATCTGCGTGATCCAGAATCTAACGAATCACAGCAACCGCCTTATACACAAAATTCAATCCGCGCCCGTGAGTCCATGCCCAATATCTTCGTTGCGATTGGGGTATGCACCCATTTAGGGTGTTCGCCGCAGTACCGTCCGGAAATTGCCCCGGATGATTTAGGACCGAATTGGAAGGGTGGATTTTTCTGCGCTTGCCACGGTTCGCGTTTTGATCTCGCCGGTCGGGTTTTTCGTGGGGTACCCGCACCGACTAACTTAGTCATTCCACCTTATGCGTTTATCAGTGACACCCGCCTACTTGTGGGCGATGACTCGGAGGCCGCGTGATGGCTGCTAGCCCAGAAACTCCCAGTAGAAAAGATCAACTGCTCGAATGGTTCGATGCGCGTTTTCCGCTGATCGAAACCTGGAATTACCACATGGGGAAGTACTATACCCCCAAAAATTTTAATGTTTGGTACGCTTTCGGGGTGCTGGCAGCGGTTGTCTTAGTGATCCAACTGGTCACCGGTATCTGGTTGACCATGAGCTATAAACCCTCAGCCGACGAAGCGTTCGCCTCTGTTGAGCACATTATGCGTGATGTGCACTGGGGGTGGTTAATTCGCTATATGCACTCCACTGGGGCCTCGGCATTTTTCATCGTTGTGTATCTGCACATGTTCAGGGCGATGTTGTACGGCTCGTATAAGAAGCCTCGTGAGCTGATCTGGATCATCGGTATGCTGATCTTCTTGGTGCTGATGGCTGAAGCCTTTATGGGCTATGTGCTGCCATGGGGGCAAATGTCCTACTGGGGTGCTCAGGTGATCATCGGTCTGTTTGGTGCGATACCCCTGATCGGCGAACAACTGGTTGTGTGGATTCAAGGTGATTTTATGATCTCCGATGCCACGCTGAATCGGTTCTTTGCGCTGCATGTGGTGGCTTTACCCTTAGTTTTGGTCATGCTGGTGTTCTTGCACATTGTGGCCTTGCACCATGTCGGGTCTAATAACCCCGATGGTATTGAAATCAAAGAGTGTAAGGACAAACAAGGTAAGCCGTTAGATGGTATCCCATTCCATCCCTATTTTACGGTTAAAGATTTAACCATTATTGTGGTGTTTTTATTCTTCTTCTCGGCGGTGGTGTTTTTTGCGCCGGAAATGGGCGGTTTGTTCTTAGAGCATCCTAATTTTGAACCGGCCAACCCGATGGTGACGCCTGATCATATTGCACCAGTATGGTATTTTGCACCATTTTATGCCATCTTACGGGCGGTGACTTTTGATTTGTTGTTCATCGACGCTAAGTTGCTCGGCGTGATTGCCATGTTTGGCTCGATTATTCTGTTGTTCTTGCTGCCGTGGTTGGATCGTTGCCCCGTCAAGTCGATTCGTTATCGCGGTAACACCTATAAATGGGCATTGGCAGCATTTGTGGTAGCATTCGCCATGCTGACGTTCTTAGGCACTCAACCGTCTACACCGTTGTACACTTTCTTGGCGCAGGTGGGTATGTTTGTGTACTTCGCGTTCTTCCTGCTCATGCCTTGGTACACCGCAAACGAGAAAACTAAACCGTTGCCGGAGCGTGTCTCTAGGAGTTGGTTGTTCGTCCCCTACTCGCCGCGGTCATCTGAAGGGGATAAATAAAAGGAGTACGCAATGAAAAAATTACTGTTCATCTTATTGTGGTTGCCAGGCTTAGTGTTGGCAGCACCGAGCAATTACCCGTTGGATCGAGTCGCGGTTGATCCGTCAGATCAACCCTCTTTACAGCGCGGTGCCCAGTTGTACATGAACTACTGCATGGGTTGCCATTCGCTGCAATTCCAGCGTTACAATCGGTTTGCCCGTGACGCCGGTGTGCCAGAGGAATTGGTCATGGAGCATTTGATTTTCGATCCTGAGATCGAAATCGGTGCTTTAATGACCATCCCCATGAGTTCAGCGGCTGCAACCGATTGGTTCGGTGGTGTGGCTCCGCCGGATTTATCCTTGATCACTCGTTCGACCAGCAATGCCTACGTTTATACGTATCTGCGCACGTTCTACTCCGATGACAGCCGTCCGTTTGGGACGAATAATCCGGTTGTAGAAAACAGCTCAATGCCCAATGTGCTGTGGCAGTTGCAAGGATTGCAAGAGGCAGTGTTCAATGATGCGGGTGATGTGGTTGGCTTTGAACTCGTCGAACCCGGCTTGATGACGCCAGAAGAGTTCGATGTCGCCATGGCCGATTTGGTCAATTTTATGGCCTATGTGGCTGAGCCGTATAAATTGGATCGTGAACGCATTGGTAAATGGGTGCTGCTGTATCTGGCCCTAGCCTTTGTGGTGTTCTATCTGCTCAAGAAAGAATACTGGAAAGACGTTCACTGAGTCCCATAAGCTGTGTTTGCACAGCCTAGGGTCGTGGGCATTAAGGGAGAGTTTCTCTACGGTGCCCACGACATCACAACGATGAGACCGATGTAATTACGCTTATGCTCTCTAGCCGTCCTTATTTGCTGCGTGCCTTATATGAGTGGATCAGTGACAGTGCTATGACGCCTCATCTGCTAGTCAACGCCCAGTACCCTGGGGTTGAAGTGCCTAGCGAATATGTGCAAGACGGGCGCATTGTACTCAACGTCAGCCATTCAGCCGTGCAACATTTGCTCATGGATAATGAGTGGGTGAGTTTTAGTGCGCGTTTTGGTGGGGTCAGCCGCGCCATTCGCATACCGATGTCTGCCGTCATGGCGATTTATGCGCGTGAAAACGGCCAAGGCATGGCGTTTGGTAGCCAACCGGGTGATAGTGATGGTGATGCGCCGGTAAGTCCGCCGTCTTCGCCTGAAGAACAGCCCAAAGGTGAGGCTAAAAAATCGCGCCCCACCCTGAAGGTGGTCAAATAGCGTTTATGTGCTCGTCGCTGCGATGTAACGAAACAAAGTGACCACCTGATTAACGCCATTCACCCGACGGACGCTGTCTGTCGCCGCTTGCCCTTCCTCTTGCGTAACCAAACCCAGCAAATACACGGTTCCCCGTTCGGTGACCACCTTCACTCGGGTGGGATCAAAACCGGGGATTTTAACTTGTAATAAAGCGCTTTTAGCGCGGGTTGTGATCCAGGCGTCATTGCTGCGGCTACCTAGGCTGCTTGGGGCTTGTACCGCTAATTCATTGTGTACATCAATCACATTGTCCATATTTTTAGCCACGTTCGTCGCCCACTCAGCGATGGCCTGTGAAGGGACTTCGCCAGACAGCAACACCACACGATCATAACTGGTTACGTTAATCCGAGTATCGGCTATACGTTCAGAGTCATCACGCAAGGCTTGGTAGGTTTTGAGTTCAATCGCTTGATCTTCGAGTATAGTGCCTGCGGTGCGCCGATCATGCGCCACAGAAGCCGCTGTTGCGGCTCCACCCACGATGAATACCCCACAGCCACTGGTGACAACACTGAGGCTGATAACCAGTACGGCAATTAATCTACCGGTCATTGACACGAAGTTTCTCCAAAATAAATAGTGTGAGCGGATACTGTAACCGATACTTTGTGCTTGCTAAAAGCTTACGGTGAGCTGTTAGCAACTGCGACAACAAAGTTGTCGGATGTATCTATCAAGGCGCGAAGTAACCCGCACGACGGGGTATGTACCCCGTCGCAACGTTTAATTGTGCACCCTGCGGAGATCGACAGGGACGCCCGTGCAGCAAAAATGCTACGGACGGGGCAATATGCCCCGTCCGGCAGCGGAGCAAAAAACAGTATACACCGCCGCCAGCATTTGCAATCTCTTTTCTTAATGCTTCCTGTGCCAGTTTATTGACACTTATGCCTTTTGCTTGCGCGGCAATCGCTAGCTGTTCGTGCAAGTCAGGTGAGATTCTGAGGTTGAACTTTCCAGAGTAGTGGCGGTGCGGCTCAATGCCTTTTTCCTTGCATACCTCAAGGAAGGCATGCAAAGACTTTTTGAATTCCGTCCGTAACTCTTTGGGATTGTGGCCGTAGAAATCAGCGCCGCCATTCAGCCCAAGAATTTCACCTCGGAATGTATCCAGTTCAGCATCGTACTCAATTTTGGCGTGATAGCCTTCTAGCGTCATCGTGTTCATGGCGATACCCTGTGCTGTTTTAACCATTTACGAATGCTGGCAACAGCTCCTAGCTCCTTATGGAGCTAACTTAATGGCAGTGACGGTCAACGGTGCGTATCGTTCTCTATAGATCAGTTTGGCGCGAGGGGTATTTAACGCTGTCAATGGCCATTTATTTTGACCCAGTTTTGGCCAATAAAATTGACCCACCTGATGCGTTAGTTGGTTAACTTTGAGTC
>PWUP01000166.1 GCA_003562535.1 Gammaproteobacteria bacterium
CGCTTCCGCGAATTCCTGCGCCTGACCTTTGGCGCCGAGCACTTCCAAGAGAACCTAGCGTTCATCGAGCAGGCTCTGGGCAAGCCGGTCCGCAAGTATTTCCTCAAGGACTTCTACAAAGACCACGTCCAGCGCTACAAAAAGCGCCCGATCTACTGGCTGTTCTCCAGCCCCAAGGGCCGCTTCAACGCGCTGATCTACCTGCACCGCTACCGGTCTGACACGGTCAGCGTGATCCTCAACGAGTACCTGCGCGAGTACGTCACCAAGCTGGGCGCGCGCATCGAGCAACTGGAGCAAATCGAAGCCTCGGCCAGCACCAGCGCCCGCGACAAGACCGCCGCACTGAAAGAGATCAAGCAACTGCGCGACACCGTGGCCGAGCTGGCAGACTGGGAGCGCAAAGTCCTGCTGCCCCTAGCCACCGAACGCATCGTCATCGACCTCGACGACGGCGTCAAGGCCAACTACCCCAAGTTCGGCCCGGCGCTGGCTAAGATTCCGGGATTATCGGCCTCGGGGGGTAAATAATGCACCTGTCGGGCAACGCTGCGCTTATGCCCGACCTACCGTTTTTGTCCGGTGATCCGCTTGAATGGCTATAAAGGCAATGCAGACTGATTCTAATCGGCGGACTACTTGCATAAATACGGTCAGTCCGTTAGCTTTGAATCATCTATCTGCTGAACAATGCCTGATTCCATGCGACGTGTTGTGTTCAATCAAAAAGGCGGGGTGGGCAAAACCACTCTGGTGTGTAATCTCGCGGCCATCGGCGCGGCTCAAGGGCGGCGCACGCTGATTGTCGATCTCGACCCACAAGCGAATTGCAGCCATTATCTGTTGGGTCAGGCGGCGGAATCGCCCGGTGTTACCGGCTTTTTCGAACAACACTTGAGTTTCCGGCTTAACCCACAGTCCCCTCAAGAATTTATTCAGAGCACCGCGTGGCAACATTTGCATCTGCTGGCTTCTGATCCCACGCTGGACGAGCTCGAATCCAAGCTGGAAAGCCGCTATAAAATGTTCAAACTGCGCGAAGCGCTCGATGAGTTGCACACGCACTACGACGATATCTGGCTGGACACCCCACCGAAACTGGGTTTTTTTGCCCGCACCGGTCTGATTGCTGCCGAACGCTGTCTGATTCCGTTCGACTGTGATGCGTTCTCCCGCCGCGCCCTATACGGTCTGCAATCGGTATTGCAGGAAATTCGCACGGATCATAATCCACAACTGCGCTTGGAAGGGGTGATTGTCAATCAGTATCAACCGCGTGCTCGCCTGCCACGGCAGCTCGTAGATGAATTGCGCAGCGAGGGCTTACCGATACTGGAACCGTTTCTCAGTGCGTCGGTGCGGATTCGTGAATCTCATCAACACGCCCAACCCTTAATACAGCTCTGTCCGCAACATAAATTGACGCAACAGTTTAACGCCCTCTATCAACGCTTGCAGTGTGAATCGACTTCGGTATAGAACAACGACCTAACCTCTGATGAACAGGAGAATACAATAATGAGCGCTACCTTCCCCGCCCTATGGATTACTGAAACCGCCGAAGGCGTTTTCCAACGCGATCTCATCGAACGCCCTACCGACGATCTGCCTGACGGTGAGGTTCTGGTCAAAGTCAGTTATTCGGCCTTGAATTATAAAGACGCCCTCTCAGCCAGCGGTAATAAAGGCGTGA
The DNA here is from genome assembly GCA_003562535.1 of Gammaproteobacteria bacterium. Classification (GTDB taxonomy): domain Bacteria; phylum Pseudomonadota; class Gammaproteobacteria; order Competibacterales; family Competibacteraceae; genus SKOM01. The sequence goes on from PWUP01000166.1 coordinate 1,694, forward strand.
CCCGGCGTTTTCCCCATACCCCAGGTATCGATGCGGCTGGCGTCGTCGCTGAAAGCCGCAGCGCCGATTTTCCGCCCGGCACAGAAGTCTTGGTCACTAGTTATGATCTGGGCATGAACACCAGCGGCGGCTTTGCAGGCTATATCCGTGTACCCGCTAACTGGGTCGTCCCCTTGCCCGCCGGACTGACCTTGCAAGAAAGCATGATTCTCGGCACAGCGGGACTGACTGCGGCGATCTCTGTCCATAAGCTGCGCCATGCTGGAGTCACCCCCGAGCATGGCGAAGTGCTGGTCACGGGTGCCTCAGGCGGCGTTGGTTCGTTGGGAGTCGCGATCTTAGCGCAGCTCGGCTACACCGTCATCGCCGGTACAGGCAAGACGGCAGCACAGGACTGGTTACGTGGTCTCGGTGCTAAGGGCTTTGTCAGCCGTGAGGCTTTGCTCGACACCTCCGGCAAACCGCTGCTTAAACCCCAATGGGCTGGGGTGCTGGATACCGTTGGTGGTGAGGTACTGGCCACCGCCCTGAAAACCACCCAACCCCACGGAGCCATTGCCTGCTGCGGTAATGTGGCGTCGATCAAATTACCCACTACGGTTTTCCCATTCATTTTACGCGGTATTGATTTACTCGGCGTGGACTCACAGAACTACCCCATGGCGCAACGCCGTGAGCTGTGGACTAAGCTGGCTACAGAATGGAAACCCGCCAATCTGGCCAGTGTGATGACGGCAGCGGATCTGACGACACTGAAAGATCGCTGGATCGATGCAATTCTTGCTGGTGAGGTGCAAGGCCGGGTTGTGGTGCAGGTGTAATTTTTTACTTGCCGTGATCACAACAGTTTGCTAATTTTCCTTAAATTCAAAAATTTTTACCTTTCCAATAAACTGTAATTTAAGGAAATATGATGAAAAAATGTCTTGTTTGTCTGCTGTTATTTGCCTGTAGTCTAGGTAAAAGTTCGCTGGCTATGGCCGAGCGCGGCTATGCCAGCTTTTATCATGACAAATTTCATGGCCGTACCACCGCCTGCGGACAGCGTTTCGATCAATCACGATTGACAGCGGCACATAGGCGCTTGCCCTGCGGGACACGGGTACGCGTTACCCGCCCAGATACCGGTCAGTCGGTGGTCGTCACGATTAATGATCGTGGCCCCTTTGTGCGCGGTCGGGTCATTGATCTCAGTAAATCTGCGGCCCGTCAACTGGAAATGATCCGCTTGGGTGTGGTGCCGGTGCAAGTCACGGTGTTGGACAGCTAAACCATTGCGGATCAATCGGCGTCCAAGGGCCGCCCAGTTGCTGTTCTAACAAGGCAGCGGCAGCCAGCAGTTGAGCCTCACCACGCGGCGGAGCCACCAATTGTACGCCGACCGGCAACCCCGTTGCAGTAAAACCGGCCGGCAATGACAGCACTGGGCAGCCGGTCAACGTCAAGACGAAGGTGATGGCAATCCAGTGAACGTAATTATCAAAGCGCTGGCCGTTGAGCGATTCAAGATAGCGCACCTCGGCGGCAAACGGTGGGACAATGGCTGTGGGGCAGAGCAACAAATCGTAATCGCCGAAAAACCGCGCCATGGCTTGGCACAGCTCGCCCCGAACGAGTTCAGCTTGGGCTAAATCAGCGGCAGTCAGTGCCAATCCCTTTTCGATATTCCAGATGACTTCTGGCTTCAAGTGTTGACGATATTGGTGCAAATGCGGTTGATGCCAACCGGCAAACAACGCCGCGCGCAGAATTTGAAAGCTATCGATGGCCGAGGAAAAATCCGGTATCACGGCGGCATCGGTATCAACCTGGGTGCCCAGTGCAGCAAACTGTTCAGCGGCTTGCTGACACAGAGTAGCTACCTCGTTATCGACCGGAACAATGCCCAAATTTGGACTGAACGCCACCCGCTGTGGGGGGACAGCCTGCTGCACCGCTTGCAAAAACGCCTGAGCTGGAGCGGGAATGGCTAGCGGATCATGCGGATGCGCCCCAACCATCGCATCCAACATCAGGGCACAATCGGCGACAGTACGCGCCAAGGGTCCATCGACCATCAAAGTATCCCAGGGCAAGGTACGCGGCCCACTGGCCACCCGACCCGGGCTGGGTCGTAGCCCCACTACGCTGTTAAAACTCGCCGGAGTGCGCAGACTGCCGCCCAGATCAGAACCGGTGGCTAGCCACGCCTGTCCTGCGGCCAGTGCCGCCGCCGAGCCACCCGAAGACCCGGCCACTGATTTGCGCGTATCCCAAGGGTTACGGGTGGTGCCTAACACGTCGTTAAAGGTGCTGGCTCCAGCCCCAAATTCTGGAGTATTGGTTTTACCCAGCACAATGGCCCCTTGGTTTTCCAACCGCTGGACTAAGATATCGGACTGCTGAGGAATATGCTCTGCATAAATGGATGAACCGTAGGTGGTGCGTACTCCGGCTACATCAGTGAGGTCTTTTACCAGTATCGGCAAGCCATGCAACAATCCACGGGGACGCTGCCCGGCCATGATGGCTTGAGCATGTTGCCGCGCCCGCTCCAGGCATAGCGTGGGGGTCGCATTGAGCGCGGCATCAGTGGCGGCAATCCGTTCAGCGGCACAATTCACCAGCTCCAGAGGGGACACCACCCCCTGTTTTAGCCCCTCTACAGCGGCCACTGCCGTCGAACGATATCCAATCATTTTAATAATCCTCTATACTGTTGTGGCCTAAATTAACCACAAAATAGGAGCAAACCGTTTGAAGTCTTTACCCATACTGAGCACCTTGGTGCTACCTGTCGCGTTGCTGACCACTCCGGCCTTAGCTCAAGAGCGGGTCGCACCGGTTGAATTGATCACCACCACGGAAGCCTATGATCCCATCCGCTACGAAGCGGCGTTTATTATCGCCGACGCATGGCGGGAATTGGGTGTAGATGTTACCGTGCGGCCTACGGAATTCCGTACCGCTTTGGATCGATTGTACAGCAATCAAGATTTTGATGCGGTGATTCTGGGCTGGAGTGGCCGAGTGGATCGGCTGGATCCGCAATTTTTTCTCGGTACTTTAGATTCGCGCCAGTCCGAACTCGGCGGCAATAACCCGGGCGGTTACATCAACCCCGAATACGACGCCTTATACGATGCCCAGTCACAGCAATTTGATCCCGATGACCGCCGCGATATTGTCTGGGAAATGCAGGAACTGTATATGCCGGATATACCGACGGTCGTGCTGTTTCATCGCGACGAGGTGGTGGCCTATAACCATAATACCTTCGCCGATATTCCGGTGATGGCCGGTGAGGGCTTGTACAGCGAATGGACACCGTTACAGGCGCGGCCTCTGACCGATCGTGCCGTGCTGCGCATTGGCGGTCCGCAAGAACCGGACAATGTCAATCCGCTGGATTCCACTTCAGTGTGGGGATGGAAGTGGATGCGCATGTATTACGACCGCTTAGTGCGTTTGAGTGCTGAGGTGGAGCCGGTGCCGTGGGCGGCGGTGGCCGTCACCCCTGTGGATGAAACCACGGTGGATGTGACTCTGCGCGAAGGCATGCGTTTCCATGACGGCGAGCCGGTAACAGCGGCGGATGTGGCGTTTACGTTCAACTATTACATGACCCAGGATTATTCCTATTTTAACGCCTATCTGGCTCCGTTGGCCGCAGTGGAGCAAACGGGCGAATTGTCGGTGCGCTTTACCCTCAGCGAACCGTCAGCACCCTTTGCCGTAGTCACCCTATCGCAGATTCCCATTTTGCCGCAACACATCTGGCAGCACATTGACAATCCGGGTGAACTGGCACCACAAGACATTCCCACCATTGGTTCTGGGCCATTTCGTTTTGCCCGCTATGATCGTGGTGAATTCATGAGCCTGAGCCGCAATGACGATCACTTCTCTGCGGATACTACCGCACTGGAAGGGGTAGAATTCATCATCTATGCCGATATGGAGGGCGTGTTCACGGGGTTGTTGACCGAGCAAATTGATATGACCGCTTGGCGTATGGAGCCGGGCCAAATTCCCTTAGCCGAAGCTGAGGACCATCTCACGGTGATCAGTGTGCCCGATTTTGGTTATTTTCATTTGACCTATAATCTACGCCGTGAGCCGTTTGACGACCGAGCCGTCCGGCGCGCCTTAACCATGGCGATGGATCGCGAGCGCATGGTGAATGTCTTACTGGATGGACGCGGTGAAGTCGGCACTACCGTGGTTGCGCCGGTCAATGCCTTCTGGCATAACCCGTTCACTGAGCGTTTTGATTTCGATATGGACGCGGCACGCGCCGAGCTAGACGCTGCGGGCTATACTTGGGATGCTGAAGGGCGCTTGTTGCGGCCTTAAGCGCCTTCTTCAAGCTAAGCGTAAGCGGTCAGCCCCCCTGCCTTCAGCTCCCTCTCCCTTTGGGAGGGGTTGGGGTGAGGGGCTTTGAATAGAGCGGTAGGTCGGGCAAAAGCGCAGCGTTGCCCGACATCATAGGCTATACGCGACTTACAGCCTACGGTTTACTGCGGCAAATCAAAGCGATCCGCATTCATGACCTTAGTCCAAGCCGCGACAAAATCCTTAACGAATTTCTCGCGGTTATCGTCTTGAGCATAGACTTCCGCATAGGCGCGCAGCACCGAATTAGAGCCAAATACGAGATCGACACGGGTTGCTGTCCATTGAGTCTCACCCGTGGTACGGTCAACAAGGGCATACAGATTATTGCCCGTGGGTTTCCACGTATACGCCATATCGGTGAGGTTCACAAAGAAATCGTTGCTCAGTACCCCAACGCGATCTGTGAATACCCCATGCGCCGTGCCACCGTAGTTGGTGCCCAGAACACGCATCCCGCCGATCAGTGCGGTCATCTCAGGGGCGGTGAGACCCATCAGTTGGGTGCGGTCTAGCAGCATTTCTTCAGGGGTGACGACATAGTCTTTTTTCAACCAATTGCGGTAGCCGTCATGCAGTGGCTCTAACACTTCGAAGGAGTCCACATCGGTCATGTCTTGCGTGGCGTCACCGCGTCCGGGGGCAAAGGGTACCGTGATGTTGACACCGGCATCCCGTGCCGCCTGTTCTACGGCTGCCGTACCGCCCAGCACAATCAAATCCGCCATGCTGACCGGCTTGGCCAAACCCGCTTTAATGTTTTCAAGCACGGCCAGCACTTTATTCAACCGCTCTGGCTCATTGCCTTCCCAGTCTTTTTGTGGGGCGAGCCGGATTCGTGCCCCATTGGCACCCCCACGGTAGTCGGAACCACGGAAGGTACGGGCACTGTCCCAAGCAGTCGCCACCAGCTCGGCAATACTCAGACCACTCGCTAGCAGCTTGGCCTTGAGGTCGGTGATTTCAGCGTCACTCAGCGTATAATCCACGCTCGGCACTGGATCCTGCCAGATTAGATCTTCTTGGGGCACATCGGGGCCGAGGTAACGGCTTTTAGGGCCTAAATCACGATGGGTTAGCTTGAACCAGGCGCGCGCAAAGACCTCGCTGAAATAGGCCGGATCTTGGTAAAAGCGCTCGGAGATTTTGCGGTACTCCGGGTCCATTTTCATGGCCATATCGGCATCGGTCATGATGGGGTTGAGGCGGATTGATGGGTCCTCAACATCCACCGGCTTTTCTTCTTCCTTGATGTTGACCGGCTCCCACTGCCAAGCGCCAGCGGGGCTTTTTTTCAGCTCCCAGTCGTAGTTCAGCAGCAGATGGAAATAACCGTTGTCCCATTGTGTGGGATGGGTCGTCCAAGCGCCTTCGATACCACTGGTCACGGTATCGCGGCCTATGCCCCGACCGGTTTTCGCGTTCCAACCTAAACTTTGTTCGTGAATCTCAGCGGCTTCTGGGCTTTCACCCAAATCGGCTGCGTCCCCGTTGCCATGACACTTACCCACCGTATGACCACCAGCAGTGAGCGCTACGGTTTCTTCATCGTTCATGGCCATGCGGGCGAAGGTGACGCGAACGTCATGGGCGGTTTTCAGTGGATCGGGGTTGCCGTCCACCCCTTCAGGGTTGACATAGATCAATCCCATCATTACTGCTGCTAGGGGATTTTCTAAGTCACGTTCGCCAGAGTAACGGCTATTGGGGTTATCTGACGGAGCCAGCCATTCTTTTTCTGATCCCCAATAAATGTCTTTTTCTGGGTGCCAGATGTCGGCGCGTCCACCAGCAAAGCCAAATGTTTTTAATCCCATGGATTCATAAGCGATGTTACCCGCCAGAATCATCAAATCAGCCCACGACAACTTATTGCCGTATTTTTTCTTGATCGGCCACAGTAAACGCCGAGCTTTATCAAGGTTAGTATTGTCGGGCCAACTGTTCAGAGGGGCAAAGCGCTGATTGCCGGTACCGGCACCGCCACGACCATCGGCAATACGATAGGTACCGGCTGCATGCCAAGCCATGCGGATCATCAGTCCACCATAGTGACCCCAGTCGGCGGGCCACCAAGTTTGGCTGTCGGTCATCAGTGCCTTGAGGTCTTGTTTGACCGCTTCGAGATCCAGGGTTTTGAAGGCTTCCGCATAGTTGAAGTCAGCACCTAGAGGGTTGGTCTTGCTGTCGTGTTGATGCAGAATGTCGAGATTCAGAGCCTTAGGCCACCAATCCATATTGGCAGTGCCGACTTGGGTTTGTCCACCATGCATGACAGGGCATTGACCCGATGCTGTTTGATGTTCACTCATAATGTTGGTTTTCCTCTAGTTTACATGGAACAGCGCAACTGCCCAAAGGAGTGGCTGAATACAGCAGGGCAGACTTGGCTGCAGTTAGGAATGTAGGGTTTGGCAATGGACTAATATGGTTTGCCGCTCACTCAGTGACAGACTGGCTTAATCGTGTCAGTATAGCGGTACGGTGCGGCTCTTCGCAAGGGAAGTTCACTGCATCGCCCTGGCTTATCCGATACACCACTGAGATGTACAGCCGCTGATGAACCGAGCACGTTATCTGTTGCGGCGCTTACTGCAAGCGCTGCTGGCCTTGTTTATTATCGCCACCCTGCTGTTTTTCCTGTTTCGCCTCGGTCTGCCCGATCCGACCGCAGCGCTGATCACCGAAGGACTGAGCGTTGAAGAGCGCGAAATGGTGCGTGCTCGCTTCGGCTTAGATCGCCCCCTGTTTGAGCAGTATCTGATTTATCTGGGCAATATCGTCCAGGGCGATTTCGGTTTTTCGTTTAGCTACCGCGCTCCCGTGGCGGACATTATCTGGGAGCGGCTGGC
>PWUP01000171.1 GCA_003562535.1 Gammaproteobacteria bacterium
CGTCCGGTGGCCGGTTATGGCCTGCCTAATGCTTTGCGAGTCACCGTCGGGACTGAGGCTGAAAATCAGCACTTCATTACGGCGTTAACTGAGGTGTTAGCGGCAGCATGACTCCCCTACAACGCTTGTGCATCATCGGTGTTGGGTTAATCGGCGGTTCCTTAGCGCGCGCTCTGCGCCAAGCCCAGGCGGTGGACACTGTGGTGGGAGCTGGACGGCATACCGCGCATTTGCAGCGCGCCGTAGAACTGGGTGTGATCGACGAATTTTCAACGGATTTGGCCGTTGCGGTGGGTGGTGCCGATATGGTGGTTATCGCGGTGCCGCTGAAAGCCATCCGCCCCGTATTGACCGCGATTGCCGGACGCTTGGCTCCAGAGGCGATACTGACTGATGTGGGCAGTGCCAAACAATGCGTGGTCGATGATGTCCGCGATATTTTCGGTTATCTGCCTGGCACGTTCATCCCCGGTCATCCGATTGCGGGCACTGAGTGCAGCGGGGTTGAGGCGTCATTTGCCGAACTGTTCCAAAACCGACGGGTCATTCTCACCCCTTTATTGGAATCGCAAGCTTGGGCACATGCTCGGGTTAAAGCCATGTGGACGCTGGCGGGCGCTGAAGTGATTGATATGGGGGTACGTCACCACGATGATGTTTTAGCCGCCACCAGCCATTTACCCCATATGCTGGCGTATACTTTGGTGGATTCACTGGCACGCTTAGATTCCCGAGCCGAGATATTTCGCTATGCCGCCGGTGGTTTCCGTGACTTTACCCGCATCGCGTCTTCTGATCCCACCATGTGGCATGATGTCTGTGTGGCTAACCGCGAACCTTTATTGGATAAGCTGCGCCAGTTTAGCCACGATCTCGAACAACTCACTCAAGCTATAGAAAACGGCGATAGTGATTCGATCATGCAAACCTTTCAGCGAGCTAAACACGCTCGCGATAATTTATACTTAGACTGATGACCACATTCATTATTCAGCCCGGCGGTTGTTTGCACGGCTCGCTGCCAGTGCCCGGCGATAAGTCCATTTCGCATCGAGCCATTATGCTGGCAGCCTTAGCCGAAGGCGCTAGCACAATCGACGGTTTTCTCGAAGGCGCAGATTGTCTGGCGACTCGCCATGCTTTTGCCGCTATGGGGGTAACAATCGAGTCCACGGGGCAGGGTCAGATGCGGATTCACGGTGTCGGGCTGCACGGTCTGCGCGCATCGAGCGTGCCCTTAGACATGGGTAATGCGGGCACGGCCATGCGACTACTGGCCGGTTTATTAGCCGGTCAGCCGTTCTCCAGCACCTTAATCGGTGATGCCTCGCTCAGTCGCCGCCCGATGCGGCGAGTGACCGAACCGCTGGCCTTAATGGGGGCTAAAATCACCACGACAGAGGCCGGTACGGCTCCGCTGCAGATCCACGGTGGGCAAGCTTTGCATGGGATTGACTACGCCCTGCCTGTGGCCAGCGCCCAGATTAAATCCAGCTTGCTGTTGGCTGGCTTATACGCCCAAGGCACAACGTCCATCACTGAACCGGCACCAACGCGGGATCACACCGAACGGATGTTACAGGCTTTTGGTTATCCTTTGGAGCACTCCACCGGCCAAGTGCGACTCAGTGGCGGGGGGCGTCTTAACCCTACAGCGATTCGGATTCCTGCCGATATATCTTCAGCGGCGTTTTTTCTGGTCGGTGCCAGCATTGCGGAAGGTTCGGAGATCTGCTTACCGGCTGTCGGGATTAATCCGACCCGCATCGGTGTGATTAATATATTGCGGCAGATGGGCGCCGATATTCAATTGGACCATCCTCGTTGGGCTGGGTATGAACCGATTGCTGATATTCGAGTGCGCAGTGCTCCGCTACAGGGCATTGTGATTCCCGAAGATCAAGTGCCTTTGGCTATTGACGAGTTCCCGGCGTTATTTATTGCCGCTGCCTGTGCCCAAGGTGAGACGCGGCTGACTGGGGCCGCTGAGTTGCGGGTTAAAGAAAGTGATCGCATCCAGGTTATGGCCGATGGTCTGCGGCGTCTGGGTATCGTGGCTGAGCCGACTGCCGACGGTATGATCATCCAGGGCGGTGGCTTGCAAGGAGGGACGATTGACAGCCACGGAGATCATCGCATCGCTATGGCTTTTGCTATGGCCGGATTACGCGCTGCACAGCCGATTACCATCAACGACTGCGCCAATGTCGCCACGTCGTTTCCCAATTTTGCGCGGCTGGCGGAGCAGGCCGGATTAGCGATCGAGGTGCAGCCATGAGTGTGCCCGTCTTAGCGATTGATGGCCCGAGCGGAGTGGGTAAAGGCACTTTGGCCGCGTGGGTAGCTGGACAGTTGGGTTGGCATTTATTAGATTCGGGGGCGTTGTATCGCCTCACCGCGTTGGCGGCGCACAATCAGCAGGTGGCCTTAGACAATGAACCGGCTGTTGCCAACGTGGCGGCGGGTTTGGATGTGGTCTTTACACCCGATGCGGCGACCGGTTTACAGACGATTGTGTTGGATCAGGTGGATGTCACAACCGCGATTCGTACCGAAACTATGGGTAATGCAGCCTCACGGGTTGCGGCTTTGCCGGCTGTGAGGGCAGCGTTACTGGAACGCCAACGGGCTTTTCGCCGTCCTCCTGGATTAGTGGCTGATGGCCGTGATATTGGCACGGTGGTGTTTCCCGATGCCTTAGTGAAGCTGTTTTTAACCGCCAGCGCTAGGGCGCGTGCAGAACGCCGTTATAACCAGTTGATGGTTAAAAAAAACAATGTTAATCTTGCCAACCTTGAACGAGAAATTGCCGAGCGTGACCAGCGTGATGCCAATCGTGTGACTGCGCCATTACGGCCAGCGGCAGATGCATTAACTTTAGATACAACGACTTTGACCATTGAGCAGGTCAGAGCGTACACGTTAGAATTGCTAACGACAAGTTTACAATCAATTGATCAAAATTGGTAAATCGTGGTCTAGGTCAGCCTAGACTGTCACTACAACTAACCTGTGGACCACTGAGTCCGCGTGTGAGCTATTACACCCATGTCGGAAAGTTTTGCTGAGCTGTTTGAACAAAGCCTAAACGATAACCAAATGCAACCCGGTGCCATTGTCACTGGGGTCATTGTTGCGATTCGCGAAGAATCTGTTGTCGTCAATGCCGGCCTTAAATCGGAAGGTATCATCCCGATCGAGCAGTTTTACTCCGAAAGTGGAGCACTCGAAATTCAAGTCGGTGATGAAGTTGAAGTCGCACTCGATGCGGTTGAAGACGGTTTTGGAGAGACCCGTTTATCTCGCGAAAAAGCGAAGCGCGCTAAAATCTGGACCCAGCTTGAACACGCTTTTGAGGCCGATGATGTCGTCAAAGGCATTATCAGCGGTAAGGTCAAAGGTGGGTTTACGGTTGATATCGGAGAAATACGCGCTTTCTTACCCGGTTCCTTGGTCGATGTGCGTCCAGTGCGCGACGCTTCTTATCTGGAAGGCAAAGAGCTGGAGTTCAAAGTCATCAAGCTCGATCAGCGCCGCAACAATGTGGTGGTGTCGCGTCGTGCCGTGGTCGAACAAGAATACAGTGCCGAGCGTGAGCAGTTGCTGGAAAGCCTGCATGAGGGTCAGGTGCTGAAAGGGGTTGTTAAAAATCTGACCGATTACGGCGCGTTCTTGGACCTCGGCGGCATTGATGGTTTGCTGCATATCACTGACATGGCGTGGAAGCGGGTCAAACACCCCTCAGAAGTCGTTAATGTGGGTGATGAAATTGAAATTAAAGTGTTAAAATTCGATCGCGACCGCAACCGAGTGTCGTTGGGTCTAAAGCAATTGGGTGAGGACCCGTGGGAAGACATTAACCGCCGTTATCCGGTTAACACGCGCTTATTTGGTAAAGTCACCAATATCGCCGACTACGGTTGCTTCGTGGAGATCGAAGAAGGCGTTGAAGGTCTGGTGCATATTTCCGAGATGGATTGGACCAACAAAAACGTCAATCCCTATAAGATGGTGACCTTAGGCGATGAAGTCGAGGTCATGGTGCTGGATATTGATGGCGAACGGCGGCGGATCTCACTGGGTATGAAGCAATGCTCGGCGAATCCGTGGGACGAATTTGCAGCCACCCATCAGAAAAACGATCGAGTCAGTGGCAAAATCAAATCGATCACTGATTTCGGTATTTTCATTGGCTTGGACGGCAACATTGATGGTCTAGTCCATTTGTCCGATATTTCTTGGAATGTACCGGGCGAAGAGGCCATTCGTGATTATCGTAAAGGCCAAGAAGTGGAAGCCGTCGTGCTGGCCGTGGATGCTGAACGTGAGCGGATCTCGCTGGGCATCAAACAGCTCGATAAAGACCCCTTGTCGAATTACGTTGCCGAGAATCCCAAAGGCAGTGTGGTCAGCGGTACCATCAGTTCGGTCGATGCCAAAGGTGCCGTCGTTGATCTAGGCAATGGGGTTGAAGGGCTGCTGCGTACCTCAGAGATCGCTCGCGAACGGGTTGAAGATGCCCGTAATGTTCTAAAAATTGGTGAGGAAGTTGAAGCGAAATTTGTCAATGTGGACAAGAAAAATCGCGCTATTTCCTTGTCCATTAAAGCACGAGAAGCAGCCGAAGAGGCCGAAGTGTTACAGGACTACACTCGTAAACCCACGGGTGGAGCCACGACTTTGGGTGATTTACTCAAGGAACAAATGAGCAAGGAGTGATGCTCATTAATCGCTGTCCCACCCCCCACTGCGCTGCCCGCCTCGGGCCGCAGTAGGGGGCGGTAAATGTTTATTCTTATTCCATTTCAAGCAACTAGTTAGAGCTTTTAGTCACCTATGACCAAATCTGAACTCATTGAGGTGCTTGCGCACGATAACAGTGACTTGCCGTTTAAAGATGTTGAGGCGGCAGTCAAAGCGCTCTTAGAGCATATGAGCGAATCCCTTGCCAATGGCGAACGTATTGAAATACGAGGTTTTGGCAGTTTTTCCTTGCATTACCGTCCGCCGCGCACAGGTCGCAACCCTAAAACGGGTGCCGCGGTCGAGTTAGCGGGTAAATATGTGCCCCATTTTAAGCCGGGTAAAGAATTGCGTAACCGGGTTAACGATGCGGCGGCTAAGGGACGCAAAGCCGTGCGTCGTTCCAGTCGCAGCGCCACCAAATAACGGCGTGCCGGTACCGGGTGCGTCCGGTCCGGCACCTTTAGCGTATCCCGCGAGAATGGGCTGATGCCGCTGGGGCTGGCCGATAGCCTTGCGGTTTTGCCGGGCTTGTTTTGGTTATTACTGCCGATTGCAGCGGCTTCAGGTTGGTGGCTGGCGCGTCATGCCAGTCACCAGCCTGATCGTGAGCATACTGATCCGTCCAATTACGTCAAAGGCTTGAACTATCTGCTGGATGACCAGACGGATCAAGCGCTAGAGGTGTTGACTCGTCTGACCGATGCCCACCGTGAAACCATTGACAGTCAGTTGATATTGGGCAACCTGCTCCGCCGTCGGGGCGAAACCGATCGTGCCATTTATGTCCATCATAGTTTGTTGAACCGAGCGAATTTAAATGATGCACAGCGTCAGCGTGCCTTATTAGAGCTGGGTGAAGACTATACTGCTGCCGGTTTATTGGATCGTGCCGAGGAGTTATTCCAGCGCTTGTTAGACTTACCAGTTCAACAGGATTACCAACGGGTTGAGTATCAAGCACTGGCCTTGCATAAACTGATCCGTGTGTATGAGCAGGGTAAGGAGTGGCCGCAAGCGCTCGCCCACTGTGATCGTTTAGAACAAACAACGGGACAAATCCGCCGTACTGAGGCCGCGCAATACTGCTGCGAACTGGCGCAGCAGGCGTATAGGCATCAGCAGCTTGATACCGCTATGCAACACCTGAACAGGGCCGTGCAACGCAATACCGCCTGTACTCGGGCGTATTTGCTGCAAGCCCAAGTGGCGATTGATCAAAGCGCTGATCACACCGCTTTAACGTATTTATACGCTGTCGAACACCACAATCCGCTGCGCCTCTATGAAGCGCTCGACGCTCTGACCGCTTGTCATGAACGCACGGCAACACCCCAAGTGTTTATCGATTGGCTGTACGGTGCGTATGAGCGTTATGGGTTCAGTTGGTTGGCGGTTCATCTTGCTCGGTATTTAGCCGCCCAGCAGGACACCACCACAGCTCTAGACTTCATCACCCAAGTGCTCGACACCCAGCCGTCATTTGTGGTGTTGCGTACATGGCTGGAACTGCGTGAACCGCCCGTCAACGACGACATCACTCCTAGGCTCCTGCGGGTCAGCCAGCAGTTACTGGACGCCACAGCGTGTTACCAGTGTAACCAATGTGGGTTTACCAGCAAAGTATTGCATTGGCAATGTCCCAGTTGCACCCGTTGGGAAACCTTGTATCCCTTACCCGATCTGACCTGCCGGACACCACAATCATGACCCCTGCTACGCCTATTATTGTTGCACTTGACTACCCTTGTGTCGCCGATGCCTTGGCGCTGGCTGAGCGTTTATCCCCGGAGCTGTGCCAGCTCAAAATTGGCAAAGAATTGTTTACCCGAGCAGGCCCCAGTATGGTCGAAGACCTACATCGCCGAGGCTACTCGGTGTTTCTCGACCTCAAGTTTCACGATATTCCCAACACGGTAGCCGCCGCTTGCCGCGCCGCTGCCGATCTGGGTGTGTGGATGGTTGATGTCCATGCCTTGGGCGGACAGCGTATGATGGCCGCTGCGGCTGAGGCTTTGGCTCATTATCAGCACCCACCGCGGTTGTTAGCGATTACCGTGCTGACCAGTCTAGGCGATGAGGATCTGCCGGCATTGGGTTTACCCAATAATGCGCAAGCTCTGGCGCTGCAACTGGCGCGTTTGGCCACTGAGGCTGGTGCGGGTGGGGTGGTGTGTTCCGCTCGTGAAGCTTCACTGTTGCGTGGTGCCTTGGGTGCAGAGGTCTGTCTGGTGACACCGGGCATTCGCGCCCCCGATGCGGTGGCTGATGATCAACACCGTACTATGACGCCCACGGCGGCGTTGCAGGCTGGAGCGGATTATTTGGTGATTGGTCGGCCCATCACTCAAGCCCCTGAGCCATTATTGGCCTTGCAACAGTTGCTGGAGTTCTGCAGGACTGACCACGGCCAATAATTCCAATTCAAAAATCAGGGTCTCTGAGGGGCCAATCGTGTCACCTGCTCCGGCAGCCCCGTAGCCTAACCAATAGGGAACCACTAAACGCACTTGTGTACCGACCGGCATCATTTGCAATGCTTCGCGCCAGCCAGGAATCGTGCTGCTGACTGGAATGCCCGGCGGTTCACCGCGCCGATAGGAATTATCAAACTCGCGTCCGTCAATATATCGGCCACGATAATGCACCGTGACGATGTCCTCTGCCTGAGGAATCGGCCCGTCGCCCAACCGCAATACCTCTAATTGCAAACCGCTGGACAGAGTGACCACGGTGTCCCGTTGGCCGTTGTGGCTGCGATAGGCATCACCGGCCTCCGCATTGAGTTCCGCCAGCAACAGGCGATCCTCGATTTGCTCGGGTGAAATGCCACCGCTGCGCACAGCAATGATGACCACCACTAGGGCCAATAAGCTAAAAATAATCAGTCGAAACATTTAATTAACAACCATATTCACTCGTTCCCGCGCTCCTGCGTCACTGCCATTAAGTTAAGGGTTATATCGTTGTTTCCGCTGCCGGACGGGGCATATTGCCCCGTCCGTAGCGTTTTTGCTGCATCGGCCATCCCTGTCGATCTCCGCAGGGTGCAAGATTAAACGTTGCGACGGGGTAAATACCCCGTCGCGCGGGGTAGGCATAACCCGATAATATATGATGAATTATAAGATGCGCCTCCTGGCGTCGGCACATCCTATAAATGCACCTTATCGCGTTGCCATTAAGTTAAGGCTTATCTCTTTGTTTTCCTCGTTCCCACGCAGGAGCGTGGGAACGAGACACAACCCCCTTGGTTAGCCGACCCTTCACCTCCCTGTGACTGGATTCCGCCAGTCCATGGCGGAATGACGAGGTTGGTGATTCGCTCATTCCTGCGTGGGAGCGATACCCAACCGTCCCGCTATCGCGGCTGGCGCACAATCGCCTCAATTTCATCCAGCTTGGCATGGCGCACATCAGCCCCTTTAACCAAGTAGATGATATGCTCACAGATATTGCCGGTATGGTCGCTGATGCGCTTCAATGCCCGCAGTGCCCAGAGAATATCTAGGGCGCGACCGATGGTGCGCGGGTCTTCCATCATAAAGGTGATTTGCTGGCGCACAATACCGTCTAGCTCACGGTCAGCTTGTAAATCTTCGCGCACCACCTCCAAGGCCATCTCAGCGTCCATTTTATCAAAGGCCACAACGGCTTTATCCAACATCGCCAGTACGCGCTGTCCCATAGTGTTGATATCGACATATTCGCTGCCGGGGCGTCCTCGGTCAGCCATCCGCGCCACCATCTGGGCGACGCGCTGTTCAGTCTGATCACTGATACGCTCTAAGTCGGTGACGATGCGAATGACGGCAATCACGAAGCGCAAATCACTGGCCGCCGGTTGATGACGAGCGATGATTTGCGAACATAAGTTATCGATTTCCATTTCATGCCGGTTCCCCTCGGCATCCGTAGCGATGACCTGCTCGGCCAACTGACTGTCTTCGTTTTGTACCGCGAGTAGGGCATTGTCCAGTTGCTGCATGGCCAGTTTGCCCATAGCGATGACACGGTTGCGTAATTCCTCAAGCGCCTCGTCATATTTTTCCAAATAATGACCAGCTAAAGGGGATTTTTCCATCGTCTTGTCTCCACAAATAAGGATCAAAATAGCC
>PWUP01000150.1 GCA_003562535.1 Gammaproteobacteria bacterium
AGCCGTTAATCTTGACACCTTGCGCAATACCAAAGAGCCTCGCCGCGCTAAATCCACTACCCCTAGTCCTGACGCCTTGGTACCCTCCGATGTCCCAATGCGTCTGGATGATTAACCGCAGCGGAACGACGGATGACCGGGGTCACAACGCTTCCGGAACTGGATTGGTCATCAGCGATTGATGACCGCATCCGAGCGTTGTGTCGCTTGCTGGCCAATTATCTCCCTGCGGAGCAAGTCACTCACGTTGAGCAAGCCTGTCGGTTTGCCGCTGCGGCCCATGCGGGCATTCACCGTAAAAGTGGTGAACCCTATATTTTTCACCCGCTGGCCGTGGTCGAAATTCTCCAAGAGGTGCGGTTTGACTACCGAACCTTAATGGCGGCGGTACTCCATGATGTCATTGAAGACACCCCTTACGGTAAAGAAGAACTGCGTTTGCGATTTGGTGAGGAAGTTAGCGAGTTAGTTGATGGGGTCAGCAAATTAACCCAAATCAGTTTTGAGTCCCGCTTAGAAGCGCAAGCAGAGAATTTTCGCAAAATGTTCTTAGCGATGGCGCGCGATATTCGTGTCATCATGATTAAGTTGGCCGACCGACTGCATAATATGCGCACTCTGGATGCGATGCTACCCGCTAAAAGACGGCGTATTGCCAGAGAAACCTTGGATATCTACGCCCCCATCGCCAATCGACTCGGCATGAATCACCTGCGGCTGGAGTTAGAAGATCTGGGCTTTCGTCATCTACACCCCTACCGTTATCATGTGCTCTGTCATGCCATGCAACAACGCAGCGCCCGCCGCAGTATGCAGATCATACACCTCGAAGCTCAGATGTGTGACCAATTACGCTATAAGGGAATCAATGCTCGGGTGAGCGGGCGCGAGAAACCCTTATGGCGAGTGTATCGCAGCTTATGCGATAAACGCTTGCGCTTTGGCAATCTCAACGATGTGTATTCGGTGCGGGTGGTGACTGATGACAGTGATGCCTGCTATCGTGCCCTAGGGTGTTTGCACCAACTGTATAAGCCGTTGATTGGCCGATTTCGGGATTATATTGCCCTGCCCAAGGCCAATGGTTATCAATCCCTGCATACGGTATTATTCGGCCCCCAAGGACTGTTGCTTGAAGTGCGCATTCGCACCCGCGATATGCATATCATGGCACAAACAGGCGTTGCCTCATATTGGTTGCAAGCGAGCAGTAATCAGCAATCGCCATTAGATGCTCAAGAACGAGCGCGGGATTGGCTGAAGAAATTACTGGACATGCAGCGGCGGGCAGGCAATTCGGTCGAGTTTTTAGAAAGCGTCAAGGTCGATTTATTTCCCAATGAGACCTTTGTCTTCACACCAACGGGCGACATCATCGAGTTGCCTCGCGGTGCCACCGCGATCGATTTTGCTTACGCCATTCATTCCGATGTGGGCAATACCTGTATTGGAGCTAAAATTAATAATCGTTTTGTACCATTACGCACCAAGCTCAGCTCAGGTCAGACGGTAGAAGTTATCATCTCACCTACAGGACGCCCCGATCCCGCTTGGCTGAGTTTTGTGGTTACGGCCAAGGCGCGGGCGAGTATCCAGCATTATCTCAACCATTTGAAACACGAAGAGGCAGTCATCATTGGACGGCGTTTACTCGAAAACGCCTTACCTGGTTCCTCAGCACGGCTTAAACACATTCCCGAACAACGGCTGACTGGTCTGCTTAAGCAGTTACAACTCCAGAACTTGGATGAACTGCTTGCCGATATCGGTTTAGGGCGGCGCTTAGCGCCATTGATCGCAAACTTACTCACCTCTGAAGAAACAGGCTGCGAAATTCCTAACCAGGTCGGGCGCTCAGCTTTATTGATTAAAGGCACTGAGGGGTCGTTAGTCCATTTTGGCAAATGTTGCCGCCCTATCCCTGGTGATCATATCATCGGTTTTCTCAGTACGGGTCGCGGTATTGTGATCCACCGCGATAATTGCAGTAACGTGGCTAATTTTGAAAAAGCGCCCGATAAATGGTTGGAAGTCCAATGGGAACCCCACGCCAAAGGCGATTTCCCCGTCGCGATTCGCCTAGAGCTGGAAGATCAGCGCTGGGTGTTTGCGAAAGCGGCTGCGACCATCTCAGAGCTGGGCGCCAATATTGATACCATCCATACTTCGAAGCGTGATGCCGCGACAACCAGTGTTGATTTAGTGGTTAATGTTCGGCATCGTGACCATCTGGCATTGATTCTTAGACGGTTACACGGATCACCCGGCGTTTTGCGGATTACGCGCCGCCAGTCCACCCCCGCTGCTTAAACCACATAAGCCATCCACCCACAGGATCTTCGCATGACCTTACACACTATTGTCACCGAGCAAGCCCCAGCGGCCATCGGCCCCTATTCTCAAGCGGTACGCGCTGGCTCACTGGTGTTTTTATCCGGCCAGATTCCGCTTGACCCGCAACAGATGACCTTAGTGAACGGCATTGAGGCACAAATCCACCAAGTATTTGCTAACCTGTCTGCAGTTGCTCAAGCGGCTGGGGGAGATTTAAGCCATATCGTTAAACTGACCGTGTATCTGACTGATCTAGAGCACTTTGCTCAAGTCAATCGCATCATGGAAGAGTACTTTAAGCCCCCCTATCCGGCACGCGCCGCCATTGGTGTAGCGGCACTGCCTAAGGGGGCGGCAGTGGAAATGGATGCGATTATGCAGATTGCTTAACCGACCCTACATCCCAAAGGACGACCCACACCCGCAGGTGGTGGTCGCATTGGGGTTGCGGATCACAAATTGAGCGCCCTGCAGATCCTCGGTGTAATCAATTTCAGCACCCATTAGATATTGAAAACTCATGGGATCAACCAGTAATTTGACCCCACAGTTTTCGACCATGGTATCGCCATCGTCCAAGGACTCATCGAAGGTGAAACCGTATTGGAACCCGGAACACCCCCCACCGCTGATGAAAACACGCAGCATCAAATTAGGGTTACCCTCCTCGTCAATCAGATCTTTGACTTTGAGGGCAGCGGAGTCAGTGAATAGCAAAGGTGCTTCTTCAGCCACAGCGGACATGCTCAATACCTCATTCAAGACGACTATTATGGCCTCTGATTATCAATATCCTAATCTTCATCGTCAAGCGTATACTGCGCCAAGCAGCGGCTGGCTGAGTCGTTTTAGCCGTGATGATCTTCACTATCTATAGGTTTATTATCTGTTATGCTCATGCATTCTCCTCTTGATATTGCGCGTGAAGCTGCTCGTGCCGCTGAAACCATCATCCGCCAGCATTACCGTCAGCAGTTAACGGTCGATTTTAAAGCGGATCACAGCCCGGTCACGCTGGCTGACCACGAGGCTGAACAGGCGATCAAGCAGATCATCCAGCGCGCTTTTCCCGATCATGGGTTTTATGGTGAGGAAAGCGGTGCGGAAAACACCGATGCGGAGTATTTATGGCTGGTTGATCCGATTGATGGAACGAAAAGCTTTGTACGCCAATACCCGTTTTTTTCCACCCAGATTGCCCTATTGCATCGGGGTGAAATCATCTTAGGCGTCTCTAATGCCCCACTGTTCGAAGAACTGGCTTGGGCGGAACGCGGTCAGGGGGCCTACTTAAACGGCCAGCGCCTGCACGTCAGCGCCATCCGCCAGCTCTCGCAAGCGGTGTTATCATTTGGCAATATCAAATCGTTGGTTCGCGACCACAGCGCTGGTTTTGCTCGGCTGGTTGCGGCCTGTGATCGAGTCCGTGGTTACGGCGATTTTTACCACAGTCATCGGCTCGCTGATGGC
Organism: Gammaproteobacteria bacterium; assembly: GCA_003562535.1. GTDB lineage: Bacteria > Pseudomonadota > Gammaproteobacteria > Competibacterales > Competibacteraceae > SKOM01. The sequence continues at coordinate 3,805 of PWUP01000150.1, forward strand.
AGTATTGATGTGGTGGTGGAATCGGAAGTCTCCATTCTCGACGTGGCCGCATTGAGTCTCATCATCCAAGAGGCCGGTGGTCAAGTGACGGATTTGCACGGTCAGCCTGTAAATCTCAACAGCCGTAGCTTTATTGCCACCAATGGCCATTTGCACTCAGCAGTAGCAGAACACTTGGCCTAACATTTTAAGTTTTAACCACTCCGCGTTTTGTCCAGCCATTCAATTTTGGAGACGATCTTGTTGTGAACGCAGCGACTGAATCACGTAACTGGCGCGATGCTTGGCGGGTTTATGCCCACCCGCGAGTCGTGGGCATGGCTTTTCTCGGTTTTTCTGCTGGACTGCCCCTGCTGTTGGTTGGGGGGACATTCACGGCCTGGTTACGCGATCTCGGCGTGGAGCTGGCCGCCATTGGTTTTCTGAGCTGGGTGGGTATGGCGCACAGCATTAAGGTTCTCTGGGCGCCGGTGGTTGATCGTCTGGCCCTGCCCGGCTTAACCCGCTGGTTTGGCCGTCGCCGCAGTTGGATGCTATTGGCGCAACTGACCATTGCCAGCGCCTTGGCAGGCATTGCCTTCACCGACCCTACCGAGGCGCTGTGGCTGGTCGCCGTATGGGCAGTGTTGGCTGCTTTTGGCTCCGCCACTCAGGATGTCGCCGTGGACGCCTACCGCATCGAAGCGGTCAGTCGTGAACGGCAAGGCGCTATGGCCGCCACTTATGTGTTTGGTTATCGGGTGGCTTTGCTGGCCGCTGGCGCCGGTGCCCTGCATATCGCTGCCGTGGGCAACTGGAGTCTGGCTTACGGCGCTATGGCTGTGCTCATGGGGGTGGGTCTGCTGACGACCTTGATTGTGCGCGAACCCGAAGCGCAGATCGACCGCAACACCGTGCAGTTTGAACAGCGGGTGGTGGATTATTTAGACCGAACCGCACACCGGGGCTGGCGGCGTGATATCACCGCGTGGTTCATCGGCGCGGTCATCTGCCCGTTTGCCGATTTTATCCAGCGCTTCGGCAAGGCCATGCTCGCCATATTATTGTTTATCAGCGTGTTTCGCATCAGCGATATTTTTATGGGGGTGATGGCCAACCCATTTTATTTGGATTTGGGCTTTACTAAGCAGCAGATTGCCAATGTGGCCGCCGCCTTTGGCTTAGCCATGACCCTAAGCGGCGTGGCCATTGGCGGCTTGCTGGTCGCCCGCTTTGGGATTATGCGCATGTTGATTGTCGGTGCCGTGTTAGCGCCGTTAACCAATTTGTGTTTTTCATGGCTGGCGCTGCTCGGCCCGGAGTTGTACGGTCTGGTCATTGCCATTATGGCCGATAATCTCAGTGGGGGGATTGCAATTGCCGTGTTTATCGCTTACCTCTCCAGCCTGACCAACAGCGCTTACACCGCCACCCAGTATGCGCTGTTTTCATCCATTATGACCCTGCCCGGCCAGTTTCTCGGTGGGTTCACCGGAGTGCTGGTGGAAATGGTCGGCTTTGCACCGTTTTTTATTATTTCTGCGGTCATCGGTATTCCTGCCATTGTGCTGGCCTTATTGCTGGCACGGATCGCCAATCCCGACCATATCCGCCGACCGGGGATTGAGGCTTGAAAAATTTCTGATGAACTTAGACTCAGGCCAATCTCAGTAGGGTGTGCAACAGCACATTACTGCCCTGTTCAATAGCCTCCCAGTCGGTCCATTCTTCGGGCGCGTGGCTGATGCCGCCGCGGCTGGGCACGAAAATCAAACCGGCACGAGTCAAGGTGCTGAGGAACTGGGTGTCATGACCGGCACCGCTGGGCATGTGCAGCACGTCAAGGTTTAATTCAGCCGCACAGGCTGTCAAGGCCGCGATAATCTCTGGGTGGCACGGGGCAGGGTTCAACCAACTGTGTTGCTCATAACCCCATATTAACCCGTGTTGGCTGGCGGCGGCAGCCAAGGAGGCTTGGCAAGCGGCAGCCAGCGCCTGCATCACGCTGAGTTCGGTGTCGCGGCCAATTAACGAAAAACGGGCTTGGCCGGGTATGGTGTGCGGGGCATTGGGGTGTAATTCGACTTTGCCGATGGTTAAACGCGACTGCTCCGAACCGGCCTCGGCGATAATCTGTGGAATCGAGTGTGCGAAGGCGGCCATTCCGGCGAAGGCATCACGGCGTAGCGTCATTGGCGTGGTACCGGAGTGATTAGCCTCGCCGGTGAATGTTATCGTCCAGTTGAACCCCCCGGAAATGCCCTCGACAATGCCGACGGGAATCCCCCGCGCTTCCAGCACTGGGCCTTGCTCAATGTGTAGCTCCAGAAAAGCCTTCAGTGACTGCGGATCGCGGCGGGCTTCATCCACACGGAGGGGATCGAAACCGTGCGCCTGCATGGCATCACTGAGGCGCACCCCATCGGCATCACAAGCACTGTGCAACCATTCGCTATCAACCTGTCCGGCTAGCGCTTGCGCACCCAACATACCGCCAAAACGGCCTTCTTCTTCGCTGGTGGCCACGACTTCAATCGGGCAGGGTGGCGTGATGCCGTGATCTTGCAGAGTGCGCACGCATTCCCATCCGGCCAATACCCCGAGACTGCCATCAAATAGACCGCCATCGGGCACGCTGTCGGTATGAGAACCGACCATAATGGCCGCACCAGCGCCGACGTTCCAGCGACCGCAGACATTGCCCACCGCGTCCATGTGGGTTTCCAGACCGGCAGAGCGAAACTGCTCCATCAGCCAGTAGCGAGCCTGCATATCGGCCACAGAAAATCCCTCTCGGTTAATACAGCGGCCATCACCGCCGATATGGCCGAGCGTTAACATCGTATCGCGCAAGCGGTTAAGATTGATGCCGAGTTTAGCCATCGCTTTGTGAGCGCAATTGTCGTGGACTGCGGTGTTAATTTTCGACTTTAGGTAATGCCGCTTCCAACGCTTTAGCGTAAGAGACGCGCGCGGTTTGTGTGATAGCCAAGCACTGCTTCAGCCGCTGGATCTCTTGATCTGTCACCCGTAGATTGACAATTTGCGTACGTGCCTCTTCTGACAAGGATTGCACATCATATTCTTTGCCATCAATAGTAATGGTTTGAGAGGTTGCTTCAGACATAATTATTGATCTATTCCTAAATTTTTGTGGGCATATCGCCCGAATGGACTCTAACCGAACTTAATCAGCATTGGTGCCCCGAAGAGGATTTGAACCTCTGACCTGACGCTTAGGAGGCGTCCGCTCTATCCTACTGAGCTACCGGGGCGGTTCGGGCAGACGCTGACCTTCTCCCATTCTGCCACTATAGCCGTTCGCCTTGATTACCGGACTCCTGTTGAACCCGTGTAAGTCGGGCACAGGACATGCCCGACGACCCGCCTATGATGTCGGGCAACGCTACGCTTTTGCCCGACCTACCGCTGTTGTCCGGTAATCAGCTTGAATGGCTATATTATTCGGGTCTAAACACAGTGACGGTTTCCAATTGACCGCCGCTGATTACCCAATGTTCAAACGTACCGGCCACATCGCCGTTGTCGTCAAACTCATGCTCACCCGCTGCACCGATGTAATTGATGGCCTCGCCGTTGGCAATGGCCTCCAGACCAGCGGCTAATTGACCAGGACGTACCGGAGTGCCTGGGGCATTGCTGACCTCACGGATGGCATCGCGAATTGCCGTACCGTTGGAGGAACCGGCTTGTGCGGCTGCCAGAATCAAAATGGCGGCTGCATCGTAGCTGGCATCAATGAACGGCAGGGGCGGTAACTGACCATAGCGCTCTTCATAAAGCTCTTGAAACGTCGCTGCTTCGTCAGTTTCCAGCGCCCGTGGAGCGGTGCCAAATGCGCCTTCTAAGAACTGCGGCCCAATATTAGCAATCACGCTTTCGGCTTTCATGCCGTCCGTGAAGATGAAGCGGTTAAAATAGCCTTCTTCCAAGGACTGACGCAGAATGGCAATGCCGCCGTCATCGGGATAGCCAATCAACAGCAATACATCGGCACCACCACGCGCTACGGTGGATAATTCACCGCGATACGATGAACGGTTGGGTTCAAATGCCGCCGAGCGGGTGACTTCGCCGGTGAATGCCTCAGTAAAACTCTTGGCCAAGCCGTCACCGTAGTCGTTGTTCACATAGAGAATAGCGACGCGATCAATCCCTTGCTCGGCAACAATTTGAGCTAAACCCACTCCTTGGAAGGCATCGGAGGGAACGGTACGAAACAGAAAATCGTCGTCATCTAAGGTGGTTATGGTCGGTGCAGTGGACGCCGGGGAGATTTGCGGAATCCGATTCGGCTTGGCGACACTTTGGGCGACCGGAATGGTGTTACCAGAAGACAAGGCACCCACTAGGGCATGTACGCCCTCGATGGAAACCAAACGATTGGCGGCATCAATAGCCGGTTGGGCACGGGTTTGGGTGTCAGCGACCAGCAGCTCAATGGTGCCGTCAAGTACGCCGCCGGCTTCATTGGCTTCATCCACCGCCATACGTACACCGTTTAGGCAGTTTTCACCATAAGCTTGTAAACCGCCGGTTAAAGGCATCAGAGCGCCGATCTTCAGCCCCTGAGCAGTTGCTGAGCTGGTCACTAGCATACCCGCTACAACGGCTGAAGCCAGCAAAGTGCTTCTATAAGACATAAACTATGCTCCTCACAAGTTACATTAATCAGAACGGACTATTCTACCGATTTTCAGACGCAATTTAATACGTTTGTGGCAATATTAGTGCTCACAGCCTCTCACCGCAAGCGGATACACCAGCAAAATATAGCCCTGCTGTGTCAATCTGCCTACAATGGCGACTTTGATTTGACAACCTCTTTAAATCTAGCCTGACGGTAGGCGCTGCGTGTGGAGCAAAAAACAGTTCTTGATTTTTTCTTCATTGTTTATCAGAATTCTCTATTGTAGATAGGTTATCTACAAGCGCGAAGGTTTCGCGTTCCATGGTCGAGGTCGAAGTCGAATCGCAAAGTTGTTCTCTGTTCAGGATGAACGCCGAGGCCACTTTTATG
>PWUP01000095.1 GCA_003562535.1 Gammaproteobacteria bacterium
CCAAAGTCCATGCGGCGGCGATCAATGATCAGCAAAAACTGCAGCGCATTGATCAGACTGGTCTTACCGGTATTATTAGGGGCGATCAGCGACACTGAATCATCCAGCGGTAACTCAGCACGCTGATAACCGGCACTGCCGAGTAACACAAGACGTTGAAAACCGTTCTGGATCATGGTGTCAGGGTTTCTTCGTCGGTATCCTGCGTCTCCCCTGACCCGTTGAAACTGTCATCGTCAACCTCACTGTTGAGCGCCAAGAAGTGATCCAGATAGCGGTGTGCCGCTGGGAGCAATTGCCAGTGACCGCCCTCAGCACGGGCAAAGCCGTAGCGGCTGGCTGTCTTTTCCAGAAGCGTAAGCATAGTTTCCACGTCCAGTCCCTCGGTGATCAATAGATCTTGGTGTTGCTCAAACACCGTGTTGAGCAGGGAACGATCAATCACCCAGTCATTAAAGCGCCCCAGTGGTTTACCCCCATTGGCTTGGGCATCAAAGATCACCATAAACAACAAGGCCAGTTGGTGGGTGGATTTGTTGACATTGCTGCTGGACTCCTCGCTGTGAAACCAGGCAAAACCACGCCTGTCGATACGCAGATCATAGCCCAGTGCCGTGAACAGCTCACGGTAGGCTGTCTCCTGTTGCTCCAGTTCCAGCCACAGCACGGGTTCAGACTCTCGGTTGAGGTGTTTACCATTATTGAACCAGCGAAACAGTTCGGACAATCGAGGCAGTTTATCCAATGCCAGCGGGGGGCTGCTCATGGCTGTGGCTCCAAGCGGTGGGGATAGTAGTGTACCCGATGGTGTTGAAGCGCAGTGGTGGTGTGTTGTGCCTGTAAACAGGCTTGCCAGTCGGGTTCGCGCACTACATCGTGGTAGAGCCGCAGCAGTACTGGGTCGGGCAAGAGGGGATAGTGCTGTTGTAACCACACCATCAAATTGGGCACCGGTAGATCAGCGTGCAGCTTGTGGCGCAGGGCGGCCTCGTCTACCCAAGCCGACAGCTCTGGCGGATCACCCGGCAATTCCTCGGGAAAAACCTCTATTTTAGGCGTAAAGTTACGCGCCTCGGCCATCAGCGTGCGAATCTCGTCCCCAGCGCCCACACGCCGTCCGCGCTCCACACGCCAGCGGGGTAGATCGGTGTCAGCTTGACGAGCACGCAGACTGTTATACAAGCCGCGCTTGCGTACCCGCCCCAACAGGCGGCTGATGGCTGCCGATAACTCATTGTGTAGCCGAACCTCTCCGCGCAGTGGCAGTAGGGTATCGGCACACTGCTGCGCCACCACCCGACCAAATCGGCGCAGCTCCTTGGCTTGGTAAGCAACATGGCGCAGTTGCTGGCGATGGGTATAGAGTCCACCTTGCACAGAAAGCGCATCAGTGGCCGCATCCAGAGTCCGCTCTGCATCCTCCAGATAGCGATAGAATGTTCCTGCCGGACCGCTGTCCATGATCTCGTTGATCGGCTCCACGTACTGATCATAAGCGTCCAGTACAATCTGATAACGCCGTGCGATGGGCATCGCCGCATCGTTGGCTTTGGCCTGTTCAGCTAGCCCTAGAATGGCGTGGCGATCCTGATCCATCTGCTGGGTGATCTGGCGAAATAGCTCGGATAAACGGGTCGCGCCACGGCGCATCTGATCGTGATCCCTTGCCTGTAGGCCATCAGCCAACTGGGCTGTCGCTTGGCAGATGGCATCCACTCGGGCTTTCAACACCGAAGAAAGTCCCAGCTCATGTTCGTGGGTCAGCCCACGCACAAAATCCTGCACTAAAGGATTAAGTTGCAGGTGACTGGTACGGCTCATCAACTGCAACAGATCCACTTTGCGCAGCGTGCGCAGGATGGCGGCCACCGCTTCACTGTCCAACTCGGGGTGGTGCTTACTGATCAGCCTCAACACCTGCTGCTCTTCAAAGGCCGGCAGATCCAGCGAGGCGCGAGCCAGTGCCGTGATGATTTCCCAGTGCTTGTTCAGATGGTGGATCAGGTTTTTCGGGTTAGTCATATCCAATACTGCGGACAGTTTTGAATGAGATCCTGTTGAGAGGGTAGCGGCACGGATCAATGACATTAATTGATACTCACCCCGGTTTTGCTCACCTCAGTGAGACCGCTAAGGCTGCATTTGTGCGCTCACGCACTCAACCCTTGCTTGAGGGGGTACGTCTAGTCCGTCGAGACCCATGATCGTAGCTATGCTTAGGACATTTCCAATGCCTGTTCAATCTGTTGCAGCAATTCAGTATGGCTCACCGGCTTGGTTAAATACGCTTGGATACCGAGTGTCTCAGCGGCTTGGACGTGTTCAGGTGTACCGCGTGCGGTGATAACGATAATCGGTAGCTTATGGGTGAGCGCCTGTCCCCGTAGCCGCTTGATTAATTCCAAGCCATCCATATTAGGCATTTCTAAATCAATCAGTGCAATATCAGGAGTTTGTCGCTGAATAGCGGCTAAGGCTTCGTACCCATCGCTGGCGGTACTGACCGTTAAATCAGCTCCCTCAAGCACTTGGCCTAGCGAACGCAACACACTGCGAGAATCGTCAACCAGCAATACTTGGGTGCCACGGGGTAGGGCAGGGGTGGGGCTGTGATAGCTCTGACCGAGCAAGGCCGTCATATCGACTACCGGAATCAATGGCTCATTGCTCAGTTGGCTGATGCCTATCAAGCCCGGACTTTTCGGCATAAAGCGACCGAGAGGGTGAACTACCCGTTCGCTGCTGTCGAGCGGTGTGGCCACCAGCACAATATGACGCTGACCGGCATCGCCTTGGAACAGCAAGGCCGTGCGCTCTTCAGGCGCTGGCGCTTCTACCGGTTTGTGCAACAAGGTTTCTAAGAGTTGTGCGGGATACGTCTGCTGCTCTAGGTGATAACGCAGATCATCCGCATGGTCTTGGATGCGCCCCCCATGGGCGGGAATAATATCCAACAGCCCGCGCTCGTGAATCCCATACACGGTCTCGCCCAAGGGCACTAAGATCAGTTTAGCGGTGACTCGGCGCAGGGGCAGACGCACTTCAATCGCGCAGCCCTGAGCGTCGTGATCAATAGAGACCCAACCCCCCAGCGCTTGGATTTGCGTTTGAACGTGATGTAAACCTGGCGCGGCGTCCTGGCTGCTCGAACGGGTGGTCAGACCGGCAGCCAGAATGAGTTGCGCCAGTTCCTGCTCACTCAAAGGTTGATTCGGGGTAATCATACCGTCGAGTTCCGCAGCAACTCGGATGGCATCCAGTTGTAGCCCCTGCCCATCATCCTCGCAGCGCAGTATCAGCGTGCTACCGTGCTGGCGGGCTTGCAGTACAATCCGACCCGCTTCCGGTTTTCCGGCCTGCAAGCGCTCAGCCGGGGGTTCAATACCGTGTTCCACCGCATTGCTGAGCAGTTCAACCAAGGGGGCATCCAATGCCTCAAGCAGATCCTCATCGACTAAGGTGTCCCCGCCCGCAATGACCAAGGTGACTTTTTTGCCGAACTGGCGTTTGGCCTGTTGCACAGCCTCCTGTAGTCTGGTTTCCAGCGTGGCGAAGGCTTGGCTGCTTAAGTGGCAAACGGCTTGCTCGGTGGCTTGATTAATTTGCCGATAACGGTGTTGCAATTGGTACAAAGACTCAAATAGGCCATCCAAGGTTTGGAAATGGGCATCCGCTTCGGGATCTAAGCCGTGCAGCGGTGCCTGCCACTGGCGGATCAACGGTTGGTAGTGATCCAGTACAGCTCCGAGACGGGCGGCTAGGGTGGTGTGCTGCCCCACTGCATCCAATAAGCGCTCTTGGGGAACATTGCCTGTGCTGTGTTCAACCGCCGAGGCGGCGGCGTGTTGCGACCAGTCTCTGAGTTCGATCAAGACCTCGACGGCTTGGCTAGGCGCCATGCCCGGTGGTGCCCCCAACCCTTGCAGGGCGTCGTACATGTGCTCTAGACAATCACAGGCGGCAAGCAATAAGGCCGCTTGCTGGGGATTGGGCAGGCTTTGCCGTTCGATCAAGTCTTGCAGGGCATGGTGCAAGGCGTACACCATATTGGCAATACCGGGAATCGGTGCCGTGGTGGTGCTGTCTTCCAGTACCTGACAAATCTCTTGTGCAGCCTCAAGATCGTGCAAGCCACCACTGCCATTATGGATACGCTGAATCCGTTCTGATAGCTCGATGGTTTGCACTCCGAGGGTTTGCAGTAGCGCTTCGATGTGTGCAGCCTCACAGTCTTGAGGCCACTGTAGCGATAGCTCCTGCTCTAAATGTTCAGCGTTGGTTGCGCTCACGGTTTAACTCGGATTCATGGATAGGGGGGCGTGTGAGTCTTGCGACGACTCGTCAGCGTCAGCCGACGGATGATCCGCAGACAGCGTACCCGATGAGGGCACACGCTGGTGGAGATCACCAACGTATTGGCTCAGGGTGGCGGTGTGGTTTAAGTGCTCCTGTAACGCCTGCTGCATGTGTTCGACCCGTGCTTGTAGATCAGCACTGTGTAGTAACAGTTGTTCGCTGCCGGAGCTTTGTTGGTACAGATTGACGCTGATTTTATCGATGGTATGGACTAATTTTTCAATGGCTTCATGGCAACGCTGCACCCGTTGTTGGCTGGTGTGCAGCAACGGTATGGCCGACTGGGTATGTGTTGCGCTCTCCTGAACTTTGAGTAGAACGTGATGCGCGGCACCGTGTACCCGCTCGCTCAATGGGATGAGCAGTTGTTGGGTGCGTTTTAAGGCGCGTGCCAGACTTTTGAGTGAGCCGCTCATTGGGTCATAATGCCCATCAGCATTACGGCGTAACTCACCATTAATGGAAAGCATCTGTGCCTGCTCAGCGGCTTCGGAAAAATCAACCGTCAAGGCTTGGATCGCCGTAGTTTGGGTCTGCAATTTTTCCAGATGCTGCTGCAAGACGTGCTCCAGCGGTTGATCCGGGGTCAGGGCGATGAGTTCTTGTAGGGCTTCGATCGCTGCCCCACTGTTGCGTTGCGTTTCTGCAGCCACTGTGCTGCAAGCGTGACTGAGTTTCGCGGCGTGTTTTAAATCATCTTGTAAGCTGCCGGATAATTCCGCTAACTGCCCAAACCCAGATAAATCCGTAGTGGCTGCTAAGGCATCCGTGCTGCTACGCACCGCTTGGTTGTGTTGATGGATGTCTTCCACCAGTTGACTGAGCGGTTGCCACTGGGTGGCTAAACCTGCGGTGAATCGATTCATCGATTGCGCTAGGGTTCGGGTCAGGTCATCATCGGTGGGTACGCGAGTATTGAGATTGCCCTGTTCAAGGTGCTGGACATGTTGTTGCAAGATATCCAAGGTGGCTTGAACTCGGTCTCGTTCTTCCTTGGATTTATTGCGCTGGTCGTGTTGATCGTCCAGCAGCCGATCCAACGCTTGACCTAATTTACCCAGTTCATCGCGCCCACTGAAACCCACACGCACGCTGTAGTCACCAATCATTACTGAGCGAGCTACTGAAGCAATGCGTCTGATCGGTTGCATGATGGATTGCTGTACCACCCAACTCAGTGCCACGACTAGCCCGACGCCGAGCACGGCCAAGCCCAAGCTGATCCACGCTCGACCCTGCTGGGTGGCTTGCAGCGTTTGATACTGAGCGAGGGTGGCGGCTTGTTGTTGCTGCATTTGGCGATTAATAGCGTCTAGATAGGGCTGGATCAATCCATCGAACTCATTGATCACGAATAAGCGCAATTGGGGTCGATCACGGTTTTCCAGTAAGCGGCTCAGCTCAGAAAATGCCCGCCTGAGTTCCACTAAGGGCGTACGGTAGCGGTTTTCTAGCTCGCTGCGTTCACCAGCGGGTAGTGTGCCCAGATAGCGCTGCCACTGTGACTCAAAACGATCATGTAAGCCGGTCAGTTGATCCAGTGCGGGTTCCCAGCCTAGACGGTTGAGCGTGACCGTATAGGTGATGGTGGTTAACTCGGTGCTAATCAGATCGGCCAGTGCGGGCAATGGGTGCTGGCGCTGTTGCTGTTGTTGCAGGGTGTCGATATGACGACTCGATACCAGCGCCGTCCAAGCGCTAAAACTGCCTACGATCAGTAAAATCAGCGCCGGTACTAGGATGAGCAAGCCAAAGCGTTGGTTAAGATTAAGTTTGCGCAGCACGAATCGACACCTATGTGTGGCTCAGTTTGGGGGTTGCAAGTGCTGGCGCAGCCGATTCGCATCCGTACTGCGAAACTCAGACTCTTGCAGATAGTGCAAGGATACGAGGTCAGATCCTTGATTGTTTTGTGAAAAATCCAGCATCAAGCCATCTAGGCTAAACAGCCGCCCCCGCGCTACCGCCTGAAAATTGGCGCGGGTTAGTGGGCCTTCCACTGCATCCGCCACCGCCAGAAATAAACGCCCAACAATATAACCTTCTAGGGCGATGGGGTCGAGTGCTGAACCCAGGGCTTGGCGGGCTTGAGCCACCAAGGGCAACGGCGCACTGATGGAAGGCACCACTTGAGTGTGCACCACGCCCTCGCGAATGCCTAAGGCACTCAGTGCGGTTTGCAAATCTTGCGCCCCTGTACTGGCAAGGGCACTGACCCGCCAGGTCGCTTGCTTATACTGGGAATAGGCAATAAATGCGGCTACCGCAGGGGCTTGACCGGCTGCAATGACCAGACGACAGGTAGTGTTTTGTGAATCTTCCCAACGCTTGAGCGACTCATAGGCTTCACGGACTCGCTCGGTATGGCGTGAGTAAATGCCGACCGGCCCGAGATGATTACGTTCTAGTAAAGGGGCATCCGCAGTCAACACCGCCTCTAGGCCCCGGCGCGGTGCGTTAGCCGCCACCCGCGGGGTGAAACTGGCCATCAAGCCGTTCAAACTGGCGAAACCGTCGTCGTCATCGGGAATCAGCAAGCACAATTCAGTGGCGTCTAATCCCGCGTCAAGCGCGGTTTGCACCACCGTTTCAATTTCTTGGGTATAGCTGGCGCGAAAATTCATAATCGACGTTCTCTCATTACGCAAACGTTCGCTACCGGATATCGGTCCGATCATCAGCATATCCGCGTCCAATACCGGCAGCGCTGCATGAGCACTGGTCGTACCGTGGACACCGATGAGAGCGAAGATTTCGCGTTCGCGCAGTTGTCTCAGTAAATCCGGGACGCGGGCGCTGTGAGAACGGTGATCGGCAATCACCAACTCAATATGGCGGCCTTGGGTGCGACGTTCTAATAAAGCGGCCTCCAGTCCGGCACGCAAACGCTGTCCTTGAGCCTGTTGCTCACCGCTGAGATCCACCAGCGTACCCAAGCGAATCAGGTTATTGCTGACGCCTGCCTCTTGAGCATAGAGTGGCAGGCTGAGCACCAGCAGCCATAAGACCAGATAGCGCATAAATTCCCCCTTTATTTAGAGCTGGAGGCCAGTCGCGACAACTGCTGACCGAGTTTTACCGGATCAACGGCTAACCAATGTTGCTGCCCCGCACTAAAGCTGGAACGGACACAACTGCGTAGCAGACTTGGCAGGGTGTGAGGGAAGCGTGCCGGTTGTACATCCGCTACGCTAATAGGTAGGCTATCTAGCCTTAAACCCAACGCATCCCGACCCTGTCCCCATACTATAACCCAAGTGGGTTGTGAGACTAAATCATTGTGTGCTGCTGCCTGTGGATGAGCTATCGGCTGCAAATCAAACAGCGGCAGCGGCCAACCACCGTATTCTATTAAACCAGGGAACTCATCGTAGCTATGGGGCTGAGGGTAAACGGTCGGTCGATAACACAGCGTAGCGTCTGGTTTAGGGGGTAGCAGCAGAGGCCAGCCTGCGGCAAAACAACCGTAATGTTGTGGTGTTTGATCGTCTGGGTAGGTTGTGGTTTTGTCCATTCTGGGCTTCAATAGTGGCACATTATATTGACTGACGATATAGGTTACGCTATCGGCATGGATTCAATCCACGAGTTATTACAGATTATGGCGCGTCTTCGCGATCCTGAACACGGTTGTGAATGGGATTGTGCGCAAAATTTCGCCAGCATTGCCCCGCATACCTTAGAAGAAGCCTATGAAGTCGCTGACGCGATTGCCCGCGATGATCGTACTGCACTCAAGGATGAACTTGGGGATTTGCTGTTGCAAGTGGTCTTTCATGCGCGTATGGCAGAGGAAGAAGGCAGTTTTGATTTTGCCGCAGTGGCTGAGGCGATCAGTGCCAAGCTTATTCGCCGTCATCCACACATCTTTGGGGAGGTTGCCTATGCCAATCTGGCCGAACAAACTGCGGCTTGGGAGCGGATTAAAGCCGTCGAGCGCCAGCAGCAGGGTGAGGTCAGCGCCTTGGACGGTATTCCCTTAGCCTTACCCGCACTGAGTCGAGCCGCCAAGCTGCAAAAACGAGCCGCACGGGTGGGGTTTGACTGGCCTGAGTTAGCCCCTGTGCTGGATAAGCTGGATGAGGAGCTGCAAGAGCTGCGTCAAGCGGTTGCCGCTGAGAAAACCGCAGCCATCCGTGAGGAGCTGGGCGATGTGCTGTTCAGTTGTGTCAATCTGGCTCGGCACTTAGGTGCGAACCCAGAAACGGTATTGCAGGACAGTAATCGTAAATTTGAACGCCGTTTCCGGCGCTTGGAGCAGCATATCCACCGCAGTGGTCGTCACCTCGAACAACTGACTCTCGCCGAACTGGATGCGGTATGGGAGCAGGTTAAGCAGGAGTCCATATAATGGATTATCACTATGAGTTGCTGAATCAACGCACGGCGTATCATGGGTTTCTCCGCATGGTGGTCTATCGGCTGCGTCATCGGCTCTATGCCGGGGGCTGGAGTCCGGTGCTGGAGCGCGATTGTTTAGAGCGGGGGGAAGTGGTGGCGGTATTGCCCTATGATCCTGAGCAGGATCGGGTGGTGCTGATCGAGCAATTTCGTATCGGGGCGTTGCATGGGCCAGGCCATGCTTGGCTGTGGGAAATCATTGCTGGTGAAATTGGCCCGGGTGAAACCCCAGAGCAGGTGGCTTACCGCGAAGCCCTTGAAGAAGCCAATTGCCGTCTGACGGCCTTGCTACCGATTGCTCAGTATCTGGCCAGCCCCGGCAGTTCGGCAGAACGGGTGCATTTATTTTGCGGCCGGGTAGACAGCGACGGTTTAGGCGGAGTGCATGGCTTGGCAAATGAACATGAGGATATTCGAGTCGAAGTCCTATCTCGTCAGCAGGCGTTAGCGGCTGTGGCGGCTGGGCACATTCAAACCTCACCGGCGCTGATTGCACTCCAGTGGTTAGCGCTGCAGGGCGAGCAACTGCGGCAACAGTGGTGGCAGCCTCTCCCAAGGGAGAGGGCTGGGGTGAGGGTCGGGCGGTAGGTTATCAGTGAGCCAATCTAACGTGGCATCGCTGAACGCCACCAAGTGCTGTGATTACGGCGCAGTTCATCGTGCGACGGCATCGGATAGAACGCCAAATCAGAGCCATTGCCGATGTAAAATCCGCTGTGGACCATTCGATACGGGAAATCCAAGGAATGCACCCGATGCACCAGTTTGGATTGCTTATGTTCTGGGTGGAGTTGCAGCAGGGCTTCACGCAGATGCGGCATGAATGAATACGGCAAATCACCCATAGCGCCGTTAGCCGGATCAGCGGCTAAATCCCCTAGACCGAGTTCCACAAAGCACTTGCCGGGAAAGCGAATGAACTTGCCGGGTTGACTGGTGACGCTGTGGTAGAAATCGACGGGATTCAGGGTGCTGACGACCAGGCTGTTGACAGGCACCAGATCCTGATACAGATGCAGGGTAGGCTGCTCACGCGGGGTGATGGGGCCTTGTTCCAAGCCGAGAGTGTGACCGTAGGCGGTGCTCAGGTACAGTTTACCCAGTGCACTGACGGGGATATGTTCCAACACTCGGTACACGGAGGCATAGACTGAGTTTTTGGGTGTACCGTCTGGTTGGGGTACACATCGCTTTATAACCTCGTCTAAGTCAAAGAATTCATGACGGAACGAGGGATCGACTTCGAAGAAAATCGACTGACCTTTGGACTTGTATTGGTGTCCAGTTGAGTAATATTGCCCGAACTGTTCCGGCGGCAGCATAGAGGCGATCAGCGCCTCGGGGATCAGTGAAAAGTACAGATGAACCGTCGTTGTCATTGGCTAGTCCTACACACTTAGGCCAGTTGGCCTACTGAGGTTTTTCGGTAATTCGCTCTCGGTTGATGGCGCTAACGCAGGTAAGTCCTTAGGGTGTCGGTTGACACAGGGTCACCGAACGGTTGGCTGACGCCAGCAACATGAGCGGTTTGTAAACACCTTATGCTAACAAATGTTCAATAAAAAATCGAGAATATATTATCAGAAGAGTCTTGCGCCACGGCTTAAACTAAACCCACTGCTGTGGTTAACAACCGCCGTACCTTAGCCATGCCACTGTCCAGTTGCTGGCGGATATCATCCATTGTAATGACGGCTTCAGTTTTACCAGCAGCCCAGTTGACCACCAAGGAACAACCCGCATAGGCGATAGCCAGCTCACGCGCTAAGGCCGCTTCGGGCATACCCGTCATGCCGACGATATCACAGCCGTCACGTTCCATGCGGCGGATCTCAGCCGCCGTTTCTAGCCGTGGCCCTTGGGTGGCTCCGTAAGTGGCCTTGGGTTGCACCGCCAAGCCCAGTGATTCAGCAGCATGTAGCAAGGAGTGCCGCAGCTTGGCATCGTATGGCCAGGTGAAATCGATGTGTTCAACGCTGTTGGGGGGGCCATCGAAAAAAGTATGAGCGCGATCCACAGTGTAGTCGATGATTTGATCCGGCAGGGCGATGACCCCGGGTACCATAGCAGGCGTGATGCCGCCGACCGCAGTGACGGCGATAATATGGCGGACTCCGGCGGCGTGTAAGGCCCAAAGATTGGCGCGATAATTAATCCGGTGAGGGGGCAGGTGGTGATTCTCACCGTGGCGAGCGAGAAAGATCAGTTCATGCCCATTGAGGCGAGCGTGAATCAACGGTGCAGCGATTGCACCGTAAGGAGTCTCCACTGTCGAGCGTGCTGCGATTTCAATATCTGGGAACTGATCCAGTCCAGTGCCGCCGATGATAGCGAGTGGTGTGGTGGGCATTACTGATCCTTAACCGCATAAATGGCCGGCAGATTACGCCAGTATTCGTGGTAATCCATGCCGCAGCCAAAGATGTAGCGGTCTTCAACATCCAAACCGATAAAGTCGACTTTAAGGTCTTCCTTGCGGTCATGACGTTTATTGACCAATACCGCACTGTAAACGGCATTGGCCCCTTCGGCTTTTAAATTATTGATAATCGCTTGTAATGTATAGCCTTCATCGAAAATATCATCAATCACCAGCACGGTGCGATTGTTGACCTCAATGCCGGGGCGAGCCATCCATTCCAGTTTGCCGCCCATAGTGGTGCCACGATAGCGGGTGACATGCAGGTAGCTGATTTGAAAAGGAAATTTTAATCGCATAAACAGCAAGCTGGCGGGTAATAACGCCCCGTTCATCACCACTAGGACCAGCGGGTCGGTGTGTGCCAGCCGGGTGCTGATGGCTTCGGCCATTGTGGTGACTGCTGCTTGGATTTGGGTTTCAGTGAACAGCAGATCGGCATGTTCAAGTGCGGTACGCGCTTGCTCGGCGCTGATGCTAGACATGATGGCGAGTTCTCAGTAGGTCAGGGTAACAGTATGGTCGTCCATGGCTTCGCTAATGATGTACGCGCCACCGACGGTTTCTTCAACTTCAGGGATGAGTTTATCGCCCCATTCATTGAGTGTATTGGCGCAGACTTTAAAATGCACTCCAGCCTCGTGGGCTTCTTGAATCAGCGCATACGCCGTTTTATTGGTGTCACTGGACAGCAGGATTTTTTTGGCAACCCCTTTAATGGCCAGTTGACCTGAGCGACCGGAAAAGATCACTTCAACCTCATATTCCATGGCGGCAGCAACCGTCGCTTGGCTTAATACGGCAGTGACGGCGGTAGATGATTCAGGATGGGTGTTGACCATGATGATTAATAACTTATCAGCCATTATTGACCTTTGTGGCTCGGGATGAGTTAACGAGTTAAATGGGTAATCAGTTTATGTTTAATGGTTAAGCGTGTTGGGTGTGCGCAAGCTGCTCACAGGCGGTCAGCACTTGCGCATGGTGCCGTTGCCAGTCATCCGTAGCGTGCAATTGCCTCAAATGGGCATGACCTAAGCGACCGTATAAGCGACTGCGGCGGTGGTGTGCTGTGGGGTCAAATGGCGGATTAAACTGGTCCAATACCGTCGCTATAGCCTCGAAGTTATTACAGATTAGCACGATGTCACAGCCTGCGTTAACCGCTTGGGTGGCCCGTTCAACCGGCCCACCAGCCCAAGCGGCGCCGACCATGTCCAGATCATCGCTGATTATAACGCCGTCGAAGTGGAATGTATTGCGTAAAATCGCTTGAATCCAGTGCCGTGAAAACCCTACCGGTGCCGAGTCAATTTGCGGGTAGATGATGTGCGCGGGCATCAGTGCGGCAATGGGGTGGTGGATAAGTTGGATAAACGGGCATAAATCGTCTTGGAGTAGGGCGTCATAGTTGCGCTCATCAATCGGTAATTCCAGATGAGAGTCGGCGGTGACTAGGCCATGTCCGGGGAAATGCTTGCCCACAGCGCTCATACCGGCAGCCTGCATGCCCTCTACGCAGGCGCTGGCGAGTGCAACAACGACGGTTGGATCGCGGTGAAAGGCTCGATCACCGATGACGGTGCTCTGCCCATAATCCAAATCCAGTACCGGCGCAAAACTGAAATCCACCCCTACCGCTCGCAGTTCTGCGGCCAACACCCAGCCCACTGTGTGCGCTAATCTGCGCATCTCATTGGGCTGCTGGGCATAGGCTAAACCGAGCCGCCGAGCGGCAGGCAATGCAGTAAAACCCGCACGAAAACGCTGCACTCGCCCGCCTTCATGATCGACAGCAATCAATAAAGGGGGGGTGCGCAAGGCGTGGATGCGGTCGGTTAATTGGCGTAATTGTTCGGGGTGGGCATAATTACGGGTGAACAACACCACACCGCCGACGGCGGGATGGAGCAGCCACTCGCGTTCGACGGCAGTCAGTTCTAGCCCAGATAGGCCAATCATCAGTGGGCCTGATGGCATCAGATGATCCTCGATTAGCGTTGAATCCTAGTGTATTGTGTAACGGTTAAAGGTAACATTAAACCAGAACCCTTGGAATAAAACTTGAACCCTGTTGTCGTTACCGCTAACCTTAGACTGGCCTATTTGTTCCCAAATTCTGATGTGACCAATGGTTGAATAATGAGTGCTGCACCTGAAGAAGTGTCAGTACTGCTCATGGTGCACGATGCTGCCACCCGCGCCCTGTTACTCCAGCGCTTGCAAGGGTTTGGCTATCGTGTGACCGTGCCTGAGTGGCCGCTTGCGGTGCTGGATCGGCCACCGCCTCGACCTTACGATGTGATACTGTATGATTTATGCAGTGGTTTCGTAGGATTGGAGCGGCTGCGCTCGGATATGCCGGATATGCCGGTGATTGTGCTCGCCCATGAACCCAATACCACAGCCGATGCGGTGCGGGTATTGAAGCTTGGCGCTAGCGATTACCTCCTGCAAACGGATATCGAACCTGAACCTTTATTCCGGGCGCTAAACCGAGGAATCATGCAAGGCCGCCAGCGCCGCCGTGAACGCGCCTATTTACACAGTCTAGAACAAGCTAACCAAAGTTTACGCTGTCAGCTCGATGAATTGCGCAACGATGAGGAAGCTGGGCGGTATTTGCAGTTCCAACTGTTGCCACCGGTTAGCCAGAGTTTGGGAGCCTACCGATTCAGTCGGCAATTGTGGACTTCCTTATATTTAAGCGGCGATTTCACAGATTATTTTCGTATTGACGATCAGCATACCGGATTTTATATGGCCGATGTGGCCGGTCATGGCATTTCATCGGCGATTGTGACGGTGCTGCTGAAAACGTATATGAGTCACTACTTGATGCAATACCGCTGCGCTCAAGATCCGGCGATTCTCGATCCCGCGCAGATTTTTGCCCGGATTAACCGTAATATTCTCGACAGCGGTATCGACAAGCATCTGACCATGTTTTACGGCGTATTGAATCATGAGCGGCGTTGTTTGCTGTACTGTAATGCGGGTCAATTCCCCTACCCAGTGCTGCGCGATGAACGGGGGGTGCGTTATGTGGAAAATCGCAGCAAGCCGCTGGGCTTGTTTGATTTTGCCAAATACCATACCCAAGAATTGCCGCTTGAAGAGCGCTTTGCCTTGCTGTTGGTCTCGGACGGAATCTTAGAATGGTTGCCGCAGTCCAAAATTGCAGGCAAACTTGAAGATCTGCTAAACACATTAGCCACTGATCCGGTCAGTTTAGAGGGGTTAATTCACCGCCTTGGTTTGGATAAGCTGACCGGCTTTCCAAGAGACGATGTAACTTTATTACTGGTGCAAAGAGGTGTATTGCCAGCATGACAGTCGGCACCATCCTATACGCAAGACGACAACGCACCTACATTTTGAAATTTGTAGGTGAGATTCGTTACACCATGAGCTGTTCGCTGGATCAGTTTCTAAAGCAGTTATTTAAACGCAGTGATTATGACGCGATCACCATTGATCTCACTGACACTACATCCATCGACAGCACCAGCCTAGGTTTATTGGCGAAAGTCGCTAATTTTACTCGACGGCGGTTTGGCACCAAGCCGACATTATACTCCCACAACTGTGATGTGAATCGGGTACTGGATAGTATGGGGTTGGATGATGTCTTTGAGCTGCATTGTGAACCCTGTGAGCAAGGTTGCCCGTTAGAAGAGACGCAACAACTGGAAGTGTCCGAACCTGACAGCCAAACGCTGGCGCGCACCCTCCTTGATGCGCACTGTACGCTTAGCGATTTGAATGACAGCAATCGCCTAGAGTTTAGAGATATTGTTGGCGTTCTGCGCCAACAGCAAGCCTCAAGCTAGATCTCACCATTGCGAATACGGGTGTTTGACCAGGCTGGCGTTGAGATAGCGTGGGTCATTGGACACATCTTCTCCTAACCAGTCAGGCAGATCGATAGACTCATCGGCAGCGTCAAGCTCTACTTCGGCAACCCCCAGACCCTGATTGTCTCCTTCGAACACATCGATTTCCCAAGTATGCGCCCCATGCTGTAACCAGTAACGGGTTTTTTCAATCAATGGCGGGGTACACAGCTCGTCGAGTAGGTGTTCAGCATCCTCTGTGGAGATAGGGTATTCATATTCAGTGCGGCTGAGTCCACTGGTCGCCCCCTTTATGGTTAATTGTGCCCCATTATCGGTCAGGCGTACTCGCACGGATACATCCTTATCGTTCAATAGATAGCCCTGCCGAAATGGCTCTGAGCGTTGGACATCAGCCTTCCAGTCGTCATTTTTGACCAAAAACTTACGTTCGATTTCTATGCCCATAATTATGGTTTTCCTGTGTTATTCATCGGTGACGCAGCCTTCGGATGCGGTCTTGACCGTCTTAATGTACTTAAATAAAGTGCCTCGCGAGGCTCGATACGCGGGCATTTGCCAAACGCTGCGCCGCCGTTGCAGTTCAGCATCACTGAGTGCTACAGAGAGCGTATTTGCTTCGGCATCAATGGTGATCACATCGCCATCGGCAATCAGTGCCAGTGGTCCGCCTTCCTGCGCTTCGGGAACAATATGCCCGATGATAAAGCCATGAGAACCTCCGGAAAAACGTCCGTCGGTGAGCATAGCAACGTGTGACCCCAATCCTGCACCCATAATCGCCGAGGTGCAGGTGAGCATTTCCGGCATCCCAGGGCCGCCTTTTGGGCCTTCGTAACGGATGACAATCACATCCCCTTTGTGATAGCCCCTGCTTCCAGCGCCTTAAGCATGGCTTCTTCTTGGTCGAATACCCGAGCCGGGCCGGTGAATTGTAACCCTTCTTTGCCGGTAATTTTAGCCACCGCTCCCCCAGGAGCCAGATTGCCCTTGAGGATACGAATATGGCCGCTGGACTTAATCGGTTGCTCTAGGGGCTTAATGATGCTTTGTCCCGGGGTGAGATCAGGTAAATCCGCCAAATTTTCCGCCAGACTGCGACCGGTCACTGTAAGGCAATCGCCATGAATTAACCCATTAGCCAGCAAGTATTTCAGCACGGCGGGGACACCACCCGCATGATGCAAGTCCTCCATGACGTATTGACCACTGGGTTTGAGATCGGCGATGAACGGTACTTTATCGCTAAAGGTCTGAAAATCGTCTATGGTCAACTCCACACCGACCGCTCGCGCCATAGCCAGCAAATGCAGCACGGCGTTGGTCGAACCCCCCAGGGCCATAACAATGGTCATGGCATTCTCAAACGCCTGACGGGTCATGATATCGCTGGGTTTGATATCCTGCTCCAACAGATGGCGCAGGGCGCGGCCGGCGTCCAAGCATTCTTGGTGCTTAGCCGGATCCATGGCGGGATTGGAAGAGCTGTACGGTAGGCACATGCCCAGTGCCTCAATGGCCGAGGCCATGGTATTGGCCGTGTACATGCCGCCGCAGGCTCCTGCACCGGGGCAGGCGTGCCGGACGATATCCTGGCGCTGCTCTTCGTCAATGGCTTGAGCGAGGAATTGACCGTAGCTTTGAAAGGCCGACACGATATCAATCGGCTCACCTTGCCGGGAACAGCCGGGTTTGATGGTGCCGCCATACACCATCAGGGCAGGGCGGTTAACCCGCGCCATCGCCATAATCACACCCGGCATGTTTTTATCGCAGCCAGGCAGAGTAATCAAGCCATCATACCATTGGCCACCCATCACGGTTTCGACGGAATCGGCAATTAAGTCACGAGATTGCAAAGAATAGCTCATGCCTGAAGTGCCCATGGAAATCCCATCGGAGACCCCGATGGTGTTAAAACGCATCCCTACCAGCCCAGCCGCCTCGACGCCTTGTTTGACTTGGGTGGCTAAATCCAGCAAGTGCATATTGCAGGGGTTGCCGTCATACCACACACTGGCGATACCCACTTGGGCTTTGTTCAGATCCTCTGCCGTTAAGCCGGTTGCGAACAACATGGCCTGAGAGGCTCCTTGGGATTTAGGTTGGGTGATAGCGGCGCTAATACGATTAAGTTGTTTTTCGGTCATGCCAAGAATTCCTGCTGTGTGGGTCGATTGTAGGTAGGGCGGGTAGCACCATGCGTCTCAGCGATTCAATATCCGCGCCCGCAGGGTACCATCAATCTGCTTCAGCCGTTCCAATTGCTCAATATTGAAGCTGGCATCCATATCGAAATCAACGACGACATATCCTAGGGTTTCGTCAGTTTGCAAAAACTGACCGGCGATATTAATCCCCGAGCCTGAAAATACGGCGTTAATTGCCGCCAAAACCCCGGGCTGGTTGCGGTGAATATGCAGCAGACGATAGGTGCCCTGGTGGCTAGGCAGCGAGACTTGGGGGAAGTTGACCGCTGAGCGTGTGGAGCCATTATCATTAAATTTAATCAGCTTCTCAGCGACTTCAATGCCAATACTTTGCTGGGCTTCTTCGGTGCTGCCTCCAACATGCGGAGTGAGCAACACATTATCAAATGCCTGCAAAGGTGAGGAGAACTGTTCTTCATTGGACGCCGGTTCTTGAGGAAACACATCAATGGCCGCACCGCGCAGATGCCCGGATTCCAGTGCAGCACTCAACGCGGCAATATCGACCACAGTCCCGCGCGAGGCGTTGATGAGAATCGATCCTGGCGGCATCCGCAAGAGGTGTTCGGCGGTAATCAAATTAACCGTATCCGGTGCTTCTGGGACATGCAAAGTGACCACATCCACCTGCTCTAACAGGGTATTCAACCGCCGTACCGGTGTGGCATTACCCAGCGCCAGTTTGGTTTGGATATCATGAAAAAATACCCGCATACCTAAGCTTTCTGCCAGTAGCCCCACTTGGGTGCCGATATGCCCATAACCGACGATACCCAGACTCTTGCCGCGTACCTCAAATGCACCACTGGCGGATTTTTCCCAAACACCCCGATGGGCACGGGCATTTTTGCGCGGCACATCGCGCAGCAGCAAAATGGCCTCGGCAATCACCAATTCAGCCACGGAACGGGTATTGGAAAACGGGGCATTGAACACCGGCACCCCCTGCTGTTTAGCCGCCTGCAGGTCAACTTGATTGGTGCCGATGCAAAAACAGCCAATCCCACGCAGTTCAGGTGCAGCGGCCAGCAGCCCTGCATGCAGATGAGTGCGTGAACGAATACCGATGAAATGAGCAGTGCGTAACCGTTCTTGTAAGTCGTGATCGGGCAGTGATTTCGGATGGCATTCGATGCGGGTGAAACCGGCATCCCGTAAGGCATCTACAGCGCTGGTATGAATATTTTCCAGCAATAAAATTTTGAAATCGCTATTTGGTCGGGAAAATTGGTGCAAGCTGGGTTGATCGGTCATGGGTTCAGCGGTCAGTCGTTATTTAGGGATAAGCTGTGCATAGTAGCGAATCGCAGCCGTGGCGACAAAGGATAGCGGTGCGCGGTGCGTGGTGCGTCTATCGAGGGCTTAATTGATCTGAGTCAACACGCCCAGACAGGATTTTACTTTAATCTGATCGGTGACCGAAAGAGCGAGGTAAATCCATGTCTGCGCAAGCAAGTTATAACGATAAAGTCGTGCGCCAATTTGCCATTATGACGGTGGTTTGGGGTATCGTCGGAATGGCCGTCGGAGTGCTGATTGCAGCTCAATTGGCTTGGCCAGCTTTAAATTTTGACATACCTTGGTTGACTTACAGCCGCTTACGACCGCTGCACACCAATGCAGTGATTTTTGCCTTCGGCGGTTCGGCGTTGTTCGCCTCCGTTTACTATGTAGTGCAGCGTACCTGTCATGTGCGTTTAATCAGCGATAAAGCCGCTGCGTTTACCTTCTGGGGTTGGCAAACGGTGATTGTGCTAGCGGCTATCACGTTACCACTCGGCATCACCACGAGCAAAGAATACGCCGAACTGGAATGGCCGATTGCGATTCTGATCGCGATTGTCTGGATTACCTACGCCTATGTGTTCTTCGGCACCATTTTCATCCGCCGAGTCAAGCATATTTATGTGGCCAACTGGTTTTTCGGGGCGTTTATCTTGACCGTGGCCATGCTGCATGTGGTCAACAGCGCCGCGTTGCCGTTAAGCCTGTGGAAATCCTATTCGGTCTATCCCGGGGCCATTGATGCCTTGGTGCAGTGGTGGTACGGGCATAACGCGGTGGGTTTTTTCCTCACAGCGGGCTTTCTCGGCATGATGTACTACTTTGTGCCCCGCCAGGCCGAACGACCCATTTATTCCTATCGTTTGTCCATCGTCCATTTCTGGGCGCTGATTTCTCTATACATCTGGGCCGGTCCGCATCATCTGCACTACACGGCTTTGCCGAACTGGGTGCAATCGTTGGTTATGGTGATGTCATTGATTCTACTGGCTCCCAGTTGGGGCGGTATGATTAACGGCATCATGACCTTGAGTGGTGCATGGCATAAGCTGCGCACCGATCCGATTCTGCGCTTTCTGATCGTCTCGCTATCGTTTTACGGTATGTCCACCTTTGAAGGACCAATGATGTCAATTAAAACCGTCAATGCCTTATCGCATTATACGGACTGGACAGTGGGTCACGTTCACTCTGGAGCTTTGGGCTGGGTGGCGATGATTTCCATTGGTACACTGTATTTTCTGATTCCGCGTCTGTTCGGCAAGGAGCAGATGCACAGCACTAAACTCATCGAATGGCATTTCTGGATTTCAACGGTCGGTATCGTGTTGTATATCACGGCGATGTGGATCGCTGGGGTGATGCAAGGCTTGATGTGGCGGGCAGTGAATCCGGATGGCACCTTGACCTATAGCTTTATCGAGTCCATCAGCGCGACCTATCCCTATTATGTAGTGCGCTTTGTCGGTGGCCTGCTGTTTTTGGTCGGCATGCTGGTCATGGCCTATAACGTCTGGCGTACCGTTGTTGGTTCCAAGCCAGCGGTAGCTGCTGTGCCGCAACCGGCTTAATGGAACGTTAAGGAGTAAAAACGATGAGTCATCAACATCACGATAAGCCGGCTGTCGGTCATGAGAAAGTCGAAGTCAATGTCGGCCTGCTGGCGGTGCTGATTTTACTGGTGGTTTCTGTCGGTGGGATTGTGCAAATCGTACCGTTGTTTTTCATGCAAGACACCACCGAGCCGGTGGATGGGCTGACCCCTTATACTGCCTTGCAGTTGGAAGGCCGCGATATTTACATCCGCGAGGGTTGCAATAACTGCCATTCGCAGATGATCCGGCCCTTTCGCGCCGAGACTGAACGCTATGGGCGTTATTCTGTAGCCGGTGAGTTTGTTTGGGAGCATCCGTTTCTTTGGGGTTCCAAGCGCACCGGTCCCGATCTGGCGCGGGTGGGGGGGCGCTACAGCGACGAATGGCATCGTATTCATTTAATCAATCCCCGCGATGTGGTGCCCGAGTCTAATATGCCGGGCTATCCTTGGCTGGAACACCGCGAGCTGACGGGGCGTTATACCGAACGTAAACTAAGAACTTTTCAGCGTTTAGGTGTGCCTTACACCGAAGAGGACATTGCCGGAGCGCGTGAGGCCGTTATGGGTAAAACCGAAATGGAAGCGCTGATTGCCTATTTGCAGGTGCTGGGCACCGTCATTCCATTAAGGTGAGGCCATGGGACTGTTAAATACTTTATTCACGGTCTTTCTGTTCGTTGCCTTCATTGGCATTGTGATCTGGGCGTACAGCGGTAAACGCAAGGCCGATTTTGATGAGGCGGCACGACTGCCCTTTAGCGGTGATAACACTCACCCCGAAGGTGAGGGCGAACAGAACAAAGACAACGGAGCACGGCGATGACTACCTTCTGGAGTTGGTTTGTCACAATTGTCACCTTGGCTAATATTTTAGGCTGTCTGTGGCTGATTCGCTGGACCGCTAAACCCCGTGCCGGTGAAGCGCCGGTCGGTGAGACCACCGGCCACACTTGGGATGAGGGCACCTTGGCGGATTTAAATAATCCCATGCCGCGCTGGTGGCTGTGGATGTTTTACGGCACGATTGCGTTCGGATTGATTTATCTGACCCTATATCCCGGTTTGGGCAATTACCGCGGTCTGCTGGGCTGGACTCAAGAGGGGCAATGGGAGCGGGAAATGGAAGTCGCTGAGCAGCGTTATGGGCCGATTTTTGCCGCTTATGCCGAACGCAGTGTCCGAGATCTAGCCCGTGACCGTGAAGCGCTGAGGGTTGGGCGGAGCTTGTTTGCGAGCTATTGCTCGCAGTGCCACGGTTCTGATGCCCAAGGAGGTATGGGTTTCCCCAATCTTACCGATGGGGTGTGGCAGTGGGGTGGAGAACCGGAACAGATCATGACTACACTGATGCGTGGCCGTCAGGCCGTCATGCCCGCTTTGGGCGCAGTGCTGGGTGATGATCTCGATGCCGTGGTGGAGTATGTTATGAGCCTAAGCGGTGCAGTGCCAGAGCCATCCGATCCGGCCGGTCGCACGGCGTATATGCGTGCTTGTGTGGCCTGCCATGGCCCCGAAGGCAAGGGGAACCCACTGTTAGGAGCACCCGACCTCACCAACGGGGTGTGGCTGTACGGTGGTTCTGCGGGCGTGATTCGCCAGACCATCGTCCAAGGTCGTAATGGGGTGATGCCGGCGTTTGCTGATTTTTTAGGCGAAGACCGGCTGCATGTATTGACGGCCTATGTCTATAGTCTGTCTCTCGATAATGGTTTGTGATGAAAGACTCTTCTGACTCCGAACGTCGCGTCCGCAAGGCGACAGAACACGACCCGGAAGTCGCGCAATTTCTTTATCAGAAAAGTGAGAAAATCTATACGCGTCAGGTGCAAGGACTATTCGCCCGTTTGCGGGTAATGGCCGTATTAGTGCTTTTGGGGGTGTATTATGGTCTGCCGTGGCTGAATTGGAACGAACGCCAGGCCATCCTGTTTGATTTACCCGCACGGCAGTTCCATTTATTTGGGATTACCTTCTGGCCGCAGGACTTTTTCTATCTGACCACCGTGCTGATTATTGCGGCGCTGAGTTTGTTTTTCTTCACCGCTTTAGCCGGGCGTCTGTGGTGCGGTTATGCGTGTCCGCAAACGGTGTGGACGGAAACCTTTATGTGGATTGAGCGCCGGATTGAAGGTGACCGTCCCCAACAGATGAAACGTGATCAGGCTCCGTGGACGGCGCGTAAATTCGCCGTCAAAGGCAGCAAACATGCCCTGTGGTTGACCTATGCGGTGTTCACCGGCATCACCTTTGTCGGGTATTTTGTGCCGATCCGCGAGTTATTCCCTCGGGTGTTGCTGCTTGATACTGGCGGCTGGGAGCTGTTCTGGGTGGCGTTTTATAGTCTAGCGACCTATGGCAATGCCGGTTGGTTACGCGAGCAAGTGTGTTTGTACATGTGCCCGTATGCGCGCTTTCAGAGCGCGATGTTTGACCCCAATACCCTGATTATTTCCTATGATGAGGCGCGTGGCGAGCCACGCGGGCCGCGTAAGCGGGGTATCGACCATCGTGCTGCCCGGCTCGGTGACTGTATTGATTGCACGATCTGTGTGCAGGTCTGTCCTACAGGCATTGATATCCGCAATGGGCTGCAATACGAGTGCATTGCCTGTGCGGCCTGCATTGATGCCTGTGATCAGGTGATGGATAAAATGCAGTATCCCCGAGGGTTAATCCGCTACACGACTGAGAGCGCTTTGCGAGGAAAGCCAGAGCGGGTGCTGCGTCCGCGAGTCGTGCTGTATTCCTTGTTGTTACTGGGGCTAATGGCCGGTCTGGCCACTTCCATCGCTTTGCGAACTCCACTGGATATTGATGTGATTCGGGATCGCAATGTCTTGTATCGCACCGTAGAGCGTGGCCTAGTCAGCAATACCTACACACTGCGGATACTCAATAAAGACCAGCGTGAACACGTTTATCGTTTGGAGGCCAGCGGTCTGGATGAGTTGGAATTGGTCATGGATCGCAGCGAATTTCGGGTCGCTCCAGGCGAAATTCTTGATGTGCCGGTGAGTTTACGGGTTGACCCTATTCATCTAACCACGGCCAGCAACGAGGTTGTATTCCACATTCAATCCATTGACGACCCCAATTTACAGGCGCAAACCCGGTCACGGTTTATCGGTCCGGTGATGCGCTGATGAGGATCTACTAGTGACGATGAACATTCCCCCCTGGTATAAACAAGGCTGGCCGTGGGTGCTGATCGGTATGCCGTTAGCGTCTATGGTGATTGGTTTTACGCTGTTGTATTTCGCCCTTTTAGACCCCGATGGTTTGGTCGTCGATGACTACTATAAGCAAGGGCGTGCCATCAATCAGGATATGGCGCGCCAGCGTCAGGCCGAGCAGATGGGTTTGCTCGGTGAACTGAGTCTGGATGCCGATAACGGTACGGTGAGTTTGCACTTACCCGAGGTGGTTGCTGAGGTGACGCAAGTTAAGTTCTATCTGTTACACCCCACCCGCGCCCACTATGATCTGCAAGGGGTGTTGTATCGTGACCTGTCGGGGGCTTTATTTGGGGTGATCAACCAACCGCGTGATGCCCATTGGCGGGTCATGGTGGAACCAGAAGATCAAGCGTGGCGGCTGAAAGGGCGCTTGCGGGTGCCGGGTAACGGCAGCACGGTGTTGAATCCAGGTTGATAGGAGTGGGCCATGGCCAGTGTGAGTTTACCCCATGCCGACCAATTGGCGGTTTACGATCATCCCAGCTTGCAGAAGCGTTTTATCGAGACCCGCAGCGATGGCGGGTGTGAAGCCTCGCTGGTTTTAGAAGGGCTGCACTGCGGCGGCTGTGTACGCCGTTGTGAGCAGGGTTTAAAACGCCAGCCGGGGGTGTTGGAATTTGACGTCAATCTCACCACTCGTCGCGCTCGGGTGGTCTGGGACCCACAGCGGGTGCGCCTCAGCGAATTGCTGACCCGTTTAACCGATATAGGTTATGCCGCTTGGCCTTACGATCCGCGTCAACAAGAGCAGCGTTTGCGCCGTGAGCGTAACCGGGCACTGACTCGAATCGCCGTGGCCGGTTTCGGCATGATGCAGGTGATGATGATTGCCGTGGCGCTGTATGCGGGTGTGTATCAGGATATGGACACCGCCACTCGTGATTTTCTGCGCTGGATGAGTTTAATCATTGCTACCCCAGTGGTGTTTTACAGTGCCGTGCCGTTTTTCCTCAATGCATGGAAAGGGTTGCGTCAGGGACAATTGGTCATGGATTTGCCGGTTGCGATCGCGGTGGGGGCGGGGTATCTGGTCAGTTGCTGGGTGACGGTGTACGGCGGCCATGAGGTGTATTTCGATTCTATTGTGATGTTCACCTTTTTACTGCTGTTGGGGCGGTTCTTGGAAATGAACGCCCGCCATCGTGCGGCGGCGTCCAGTGAGGACCTCAGCCGTCTATTACCCGCTATGGCGACCCGCATCACCGCTGACGGTCAGGAAATCATTCCGGTGACTGAGTTACAGCGCGGTGACCAGGTGCTGGTGCGCCCCGGTGAAACCGTGCCTGCGGATGGGCGGGTCGAGGAAGGCCATAGTTCGATTGATGAAGCCTTACTCACGGGTGAAAGCCTACCGCACACTCGTTGTCCCGGCGATACGGTCATCGGTGGCACGGTGAATGTGGAAAGCCCGCTGTTGCTGCGCATTGAACAGATTGGTGAGGCGACGGTATTGGCGACCATGAATCGCTTATTGGCGCGTGCGCAGATGGAAAAACCTCGGCTAGCACGGCTGGCGGATCGGGTGGCGGGGTATTTTGTCGGCACCGTGTTATTGATTGCGCTGGCAGTCTTTTTGTATTGGTCACAGCACGCGCCGCAGGATGCCTTCTGGATTACCTTGGCGGTGCTGGTGGTCACTTGCCCCTGCGCGTTGTCACTGGCGACCCCGACAGCATTAACTGCCGCTACGGGAGCCTTGACACGTCTGGGCTTGCTAGTCACCCGCGGCCATGCCTTGGAAACCCTGGCGCGGGTGGATCATATTGTATTTGATAAAACGGGTACCCTGACCTTGGGCAAGTTGCATCTGGCCGAAGTCACCCTATTGCGGGATCGTTCTGAACATCAATGTCTGGCTATTGCGGCGGGCTTGGAAACCCGTTCCGAACATCCGATAGCTAAAGCCTTGCTGGCGGCAACGACTGAACCCCCTTGGTCGACCTCTACCATCCATGCTACACCGGGTGCTGGGGTCGAGGGTTTGATTGACGGTACATGTTATCGGGTGGGCAGTCCGGCCTATGTCTGCGCCCTCAGTGATACCCCGATACCGGCCGCTGCCGAGCAGGCCGGTGCGAGCACCGTAGCTTTAGGTGATGAGCAGGGGGTTCTGGCGCTGTTCACCTTAACCGATGAATTGCGCCCGCAGGTCGGTCTGGCCATCGCGGGATTACGGCGTATGGGCATGAGTTTGGAAATTCTCAGCGGTGATACGCCTGCGGCTGTAGCGCGAGTAGCGCAACAACTGGGGATTGCTGATTATCAAGGGGGGTTAAGTCCGGCGGATAAACTCACACGGCTTGCTGAGCTGCAAGGGCAGGGCAAAGTGGTGGCGATGATTGGCGACGGGGTGAACGATTCCCCGGTGCTGGCTCGTGCCCAGGTGTCGATTGCGATGGGGGATGGTACGGATATCGCCCGCAGCAGTGCCGATATGGTGCTGATGTCCGGGGCGTTACAACGCCTGCTGGACGGAGTGAGTACCGCACGGCGTACTTTGCGGATTATTCGCCAAAACATTGTTTGCTCATTGAGTTACAATATCTCAGTGTTGCCGTTAGCCGTCATGGGTTATCTCACGCCGTGGATGGCTGCCATTGGCATGTCGCTGAGTTCTTTAGTTGTAGTGCTCAATGCCTTACGGCTGAGTAAACCAACCCCAGCGTCTGTTGAGCAGACTGCGGCTGACTCAGCGCCCACAAACTCGGTTGTGGAAGTCTGATGCTGTCGATTCTGTATCTTATGATTCCGCTAGCGCTGCTGTTTGTCACCGTAGCCGTTGCGATTTTCTTTCTTGCGGTGCGTTCCGGACAATTCGATGACCTCGAAGGTCCGGCGCACCGGATTTTAGATGATGACGACTCGAATGCAGGGGATACCGCCCCTGCAGATAAGGACAACAATGACCAGCCGGATCGACGGTTGTAGGTATCTATAGCCCCCTCTCCCTTTGGGAGAGGGTTGGGGTAAGGGGCTTTAATGGGGGGAGAGGGGACTGAATCATTACTATGGGGCGGGGGTTGTGCTCAGCGATGACCGAGGTGATTTAGGTAAGCGCAGAGACAACAGTGCCGCCAGCACCACAAAGGCAGTTGACCACCACAGACAACCCACTAAGCCTTGGGTTTGGTACACCCAGCCCGATAACACCGTGCCCACCAAACGTCCACCGGCATTGGCCATGTAGTAAAAGCCGACATTCATAGCCACTTTATCGTGATCCGCATAGTGCAGAATCAGATAGGAATGCAGTGCGGAATTGACGGCAAACACCACCCCAAACAGCAACAGTCCCCCGACCACAACCCACTCGGGGTCGAAGTCATTCATGAGGCCAATCGCCATAGCGGCGGGTAAAGCCGCCAAACCCAAAGCCCAGAGTCGGGCGCTGACTCCATCGGGCGGACGGTTGCGAAACAACTGCGGTGCCAGCGCTTGTACCGCACCATAGCCGATCACCCATAAGGCTAAAAACCCGCCGACTTTCCAGTTATCCCAGCCGACCACAGCGGTTAAATACACCGGCAAACCGACCACAAACCAGACATCCCGTGCGCCGAATAAAAACAGGCGAGCGCCGGACAGCCAGTTAATTTCCGGGGTATTGGCAAACACCTGACGGAATTTAGCCTTGAACTTGGTTTTGCCGATTTCCAGCGGCAACAGTACCATCGATACCACCAACACCACCGCCAGCATGGCCGAGAGTATCAGCAAGGCCCCTCGGAAACCCACCAGCGCCAGCAGCAAACCACCGACGAAAAAGCCGACGCCTTTTAAGGCATTTTTGGAGCCGGTCAGAATCGCCACCCACCGGAATAACCGGGCATCAGCCCCCCCCTGGGGATGATCCGCTGGCGGCAAGACCAGCTTGCCCCCGGCCTTGGCACTCATTTTATTGAGGTCTTTGGCAATCCCGGATAACGCCTGCGCCAGCATGACATAGGCGACGCTGAGCCAGGCATCGGGAACCGTCAGCATCAATAAGGCGCCGATTTGCAGCGCCATACCGATGTGCATGGTGCGATTGAGACCGATACGG
>PWUP01000036.1 GCA_003562535.1 Gammaproteobacteria bacterium
GTTCACGAGGCTCACCTGCTCGATCCACGTACCGGCGAAACCCATATCGTCGGCATGGACGCCCACGAAATTACAGATCCATCAGTGTTCGAGCTTCTGGAACCCCATTTTACGTACTAATTGGCAGAAGTCAGGGGGATTTGCTTCCGAGCAACTTTAAGCAGACGAGCCGATATCATTAACATCACTCGTCGCCGGCCAAGCCTTGATCACTGCCTGTACCACGGTCGCCAAGGGAATGGCAAAAAACACGCCCCAAAATCCCCAGATACCACCGAACACTAATACCGCCACGATAATCGCGATGGGGTGTAAATCCACGACTTCTGAAAATAATAGCGGGACTAACACATTACCATCCAATGTTTGAATAATGGCGTAGGCAATCATCAGCCATACAAATTCTTGGCCAAACCCCCATTGAAATAAGCCGACCAAGGCCACCGGTACCGTGACAACAGCAGCCCCAATGTAGGGAATGATTACTGACAGACCGACCATCAGCCCTAGCAACATGGCAAACTGCAAACCGAAGGCATAAAACGTCGCAAAACTGACCATCCAAACGATGATGATCTCCCAGAATTTGCCGCGCACGTAATTCCCCATCTGTAAATCCACTTCATGCCACACTTGCTTGGATAAGGTATAATCGTGAGGTAAAAACGATTTAAACCAACTAATAATGCGCTCTTTATCTTTGAGAAAGAAAAACACCAGCAAGGGCAGTAGAAACAAATACACCGCTAAGGTAATGACGCTGACTACTGAGGCCAATGACCAAGTCAATAAGTATTGTCCTAAAGTGCCCACTTCAGCGCGTATGCTGCTGATCAACTCATTCACTTGCTGAGTGCTAACAAATGCAGGGTATTTTTCAGGCAAACTGAGTAGCATTTCTTGGCCTTGAATTAACATCGTTGGTAACTGCTGCGCCAATTGATACAGTTGCCGCGATAGCATGGGCAATAAAGCAAACACCAAAAACACGAGGAGCAAGCTAAAGAGTGAGAAGACAATCAATACCGCATGGCGACGGGGCATACGCCAGCGTTCCAGCCAATTCACTAAACCTTCCAGCAGATAGGCGATCACCACGGCCGCAATAACCGGTGCCAACATCCGCCCCATCAGCAAAATCACAGCCAAGCCCAACAAAAGAATCATTAACAATACAATGGCTTGGGTGTCAGTTAGAACACGTCGTATCCAATCACTAATAATGTTCATAGGCGATTTAAGCCAGCCTTAATGTTGAGGGGGTTCTAATCAAGCGTACACCATTATTCTGGTGAACTCTCAGGGCGGGAAATGCCAAATTTGCGCATTCTTTCCACTAAGGTTGTGCGCCGCATACCCAACAGTTTAGCCGCATGAGCCACAATACCCGCAGATTCTTCTAGGGCTTGGCGAATCAATGTTATTTCCAACTCATTGAGATACTCTTTTAAATCCAAACCTTCTGCAGGCAGATGGGGCTCTAGCCCTAAGCCAGGTTCCGGCAGAGTGATATCCGTCTCTGCCAAGCCAGTACCTGCCTTGGCGCGAAATTTAGCGGGTAAATCGTGCAATTCTACGGTTTCACCCGGATGCATAATCGCCAAACGCTCGATAAGATTGGCGAGTTCACGCACATTACCTGGCCAAGAATAACGCGCCAAAGCCTGCAGCGAGGACTTGCCCAGACGCACAGTGCCCCGATCTTCACCCTCCATGCGAGCGGTGAGTTCACTGATTAATAACGGCAGATCACCGAGCCGCTGACACAAAGGCGGCATTTCGATTGGAAACACATTCAGCCGATAATACAAATCTTCACGAAAATGATTAGCGCTAATTTCAGTTTCCAAGTCACGATTAGTGGCCGCAATAATACGCACATCACACTGGATGCTGCGATTACCCCCCACCCGTTCAAAACTGTGATCTTGCAATACTCGCAGCAGTTTAACTTGCATGGAAGGGGGCATATCACCGATTTCATCAAGAAATAGCGTCCCACCGTCGGCTAATTCAAAACGCCCTCGCCGCGCGCTAAATGCGCCCGTAAAGGCTCCTTTTTCATGACCAAATAATTCACTTTCTAACAAATCCGCTGGGATAGCCCCACAATTCACCGCCACAAACGGCTGATCATGGCGACTCGAAGCCTGATGAATATTACGAGCCACCACTTCTTTACCCGTACCGGTATCACCAAGAATCAGTACATTGGCATTCGTGGCTGCCACTTGTGTCACCAAACGGCGAATATGCTGGATGGCCGGACTGCGTCCTACCAATGAGCGAAATAATTCCAGTGAGCGCGTTCCACCGCGCAACCCCCCATTAGCTACCGCATGGCGAGCGCATTGCAGTGCATCGACCAACTGCGGATAGCGCACCGGCTCATCGACTCGGCGCACAACTTGTGTTTGCAAGGCCACTGACAATGTAGGGAATTCTGCCGCTGCCCCCACTAAAATAATCGGTACTCCAGGTGCCTGGCGCGGCAACTCCAGTAAGATCTCTCTTATATGCTTTTTTAAGCAGCCACTGACGATCCAAGCCAGATAGTCTCCTAAAGTTGCCGGATCTACGGGCGGGATTTTGGAACAGTGTAGCGGCTCACATTCCAGAAATTCCAGAATCGTTTCGAGGCGCTGGGCGCGCTCGGAATGGCCTGCCAACAACACTACGCGCACGGGCAAATCTTTGATTTCCTTGCCTTCTGGGTCACATGCAGCCATCACTTGACTTTGTGCCTGCAGTTCAATCACTGCTAACTCATCCGTTTAATGACAAAGCAATTAAGTTACTCGGTGCAGCGGTTACGGGTCAAGCATAACTGCGGCCAGAGCGTAAGCACGGTATAATGTTTTTTGCTCATCATCCATCAAGATTTAAGCCCTATAATTGACGCAATGTACTCACAAGACATGATAACCTAAACTTGGCGGTTAGATTATGGTTCCTTATAAAAGTAAGCCCTTAGGTAAATAACAATATGGATATTATGACCCTAGCTGGTCTAGTCGCAAGTGTCGTGGTCATTGTTGCAGCGATTGCCTTTAGTTCTGGGATCATGGCGTTTGTTAATGTACCTGGAATAGCTATCGTGATAATCGGCACCTTAGCGGTCACTTTGATCAAATATCGCCTATCCTCAGTAACCAGTGCGGTGCGCATGGCTCTGGCTACGGTATTCTTTGAACGCCATGACAGTCCAATTAACTTAATTTTCCAACTGCGCGAACTGGCTGTTGTGGTTCGCAAACAAGGCATTCTCGGTCTGGAAGACTATCCTGCTGAGCATGAGTTTTTGCGTAAAGCAATCAATTTGGCTGTCGATGGTCATCCACCCGATTTGGTTGAAGATGCGCTGATTCGTGAGATGCAACAAACTTCGTTACGCTATGAAACCGCCGAACGGGTATTTCGCGGTATAGGCGAAACCGCGCCCGCCTTGGGCATGATGGGAACCTTGGTGGGTTTGGTGCAAATGCTGCGACAAATGGATGACCCTTCAGCCATTGGTCCGGCTATGGCGGTTGCCTTGTTGACAACGTTTTATGGCGTTTTCATAGCCAATGTGATCGCCTTGCCATTGGCCGATAAATTACAAGTTAAAATGCAAGACGACCAGCGCACTATGGCCATGATTGTCACCTCGATGCGCAGCATCCTAGAAGGGCAAAACCCGCGGGTCATGCAAGAATTACTCACGGCCTTTTTAGAACCAACTCAACGCGGCCAACTCGAAGAAGATTAAGTTTAAATGTAAATTCACCCCCAGCTCAGTGATCGTCTCATGGCCAGACCTCCAAAACCCGACGCCAACGAATCCAAGGACACCAAGCAACGGCCGAAACGCTCATTCGCCTTGTCATCGCCCAAACCCAGGGGGGCACCCGCATGGATGGTGACTATGGCCGATTTATTCATGCTGTTACTGACATTTTTCGTGCTATTACTCTCGTTTACCGTGATGGACGCTGAACGCTATCGGCTGGCTGCACAATCAGTGATGACGGCCTTTGATGTCTCGCTACGCGCGTTACAGCCCGATCCTCGCGGCATGGCCGATCCCGATGAATTGGTTCCCCCACTCGACCAAGACATCCCGATTCCGTTTGAAGGGGCACCGGCCGCACCGGCTTTTGGGCCTGAACGTTTGGATTTTGAACCTTTGGACTTCGACGTGGAGATTGACTCTGAGATCGTATTTGACGACCCCGATTGGATACCGGCGGATGGGGAGCTCGACTCAGGAATCAAACTGTTGGTCTATCTCTTACATACAGAACTCGATGTCGCACAGGACGCGGTACAAATTGGGTTTGATCATGAACGGGTGGTCATTCGCTTCTCCGAGCATGCGACATTTCCGTCAGGGCGTGCTGATTTGATTCCAGAAGTTCGCCCGATCATCCAACGTCTCGGACGAATTTTAGCCGTTTGTGACGCTGATACCGTCGTTACCGGGCATACCGATGATGTGCCGATCAGCACCTCGTTATTCCGCTCGAACTGGGATTTATCGGTAGTACGCGCTGTCTCTGTAGTACACGAACTGTTGGCCAGTGAGTCCATCCTAGAGACCAGAACCGTAGCCGCAGGGCGTGGGGAAAGCCGACCGATCATGCCCAATGATACGCCTGAAAACCGCGCCCTCAATCGCCGAGTAGAAATCTCGATTTACGAACCCAATTGCGACCCCTCGGCCCTAGATCGCGACGAACTTCCTGAACTCATTAGTTTACAGTGACATGAACCCCACTATTCTCGAAGCACTGCGCTATTGTCCCAACTTGCCCAGCCCACCTAAGATTGCCCTGCGCATCTTAGAACTTAGCCGTGATCCCAATATCGATTTGGATCCGTTAGCTCAGTTACTGGGCAAAGACCCCGCGCTGGCCAGCCGAGTGCTACGCGCCAGTAATTCGGCACTGTTTGGCCAGCCACGCCGCAGTGAAAACTTACGTCAAGCTATGGTCACTATCGGCCTTAACGCCACCATCACCTTAGCGTTAAGTTTTTCTTTAGCAGGGCAGTTTAAGGGTGAATCAGCGGCTAAGCAGACTTATCACCGAGTGTGGCAGCGAGCATTGATTTCGGCCTCAGCCAGTCGGTTTTTGGGCGAACACATGGGATTACGCTATATCGAAGAGTTATTCCTTGCCTCATTACTGCAAGATATTGGTATTTTAGCCCTCAATGCTGCTCTGCCTGACACCTATCCCCCTATGCTGGCACAGGTTTGGTCACATGAGACCTTGCTTAACAACGAGCAAGCGGCTTTAGGGACTGATCATGGTGAGGCAGGTTCGTGGCTGATGCAGCACTGGGGATTGCCTGCTCGTTTAGCGTTGATACCTGCCGCAGTACATCATCCCCATGGCGAAGAAATTCCTGAGAAAACTAGAGTTTTTGTGAATATTGTGGCGGTTGCTGGACAGATTGCCGATTTATTTCTCAGCGCCCCCATCCCTCCCGAAACCGATCCAGTAGCTAACCGCAAACACTTATTGGCGTTTTCACGTCAAACCGAACAACTTGCTATCCATGCCGAACAGCTCCTAGCGTTCCCACGCACGGCTCTCGATCCACTGCTTGAACAAGTGGCCGAACTGCTGCCTGACATTGCAGTGCTGTATGACACTGAGATTATTTCCGCACCAATCGCCGCTGGAGTGATCGATCAAGCTCGGGAGATACTGACACACCACAACCTGCGGCTCATTCGTCAACTTACTGAACAAAAAATTAAAACACAATATTCACAACAGGCCGCTCAACCTTTACAAACCCATACAGAGCGGAATACTCTGGCAGGGCTAATGAATCGCAGTGATTTTGATCACGTACTGTACCGTGAATTCGACCGCGCTAAGGAGTTGGGTTGGCCATTGGCGGTGGGTATGGTAGATATTGATCACTTTAAGTCGATCAATGAGACTCATGGCCAGTCAGTCGGTGATGCCTTGCTGACCCATATTGCCCAGCTTCTTGCCCAGCAGCTCCGTAAACGTGACATGGTTACTCGCTACGGTAGTGATGAGTTCATCACCTTATTGCTGGGGACCGAATTGGACCAAGCACACACGATTTTTGAACGTCTGCGTCATACCATCGCAACGACACCGTATCAAAGCCGTACTGGGGAAACGCTACCCTTCACTGTATCGATTGGACTGGCTAGCCATCAGAATCAGGGGAAACAATTTTCCAGTGCGGTCGATCTGATCTGTGCTGCAGACCGAGCACTGCATGAGGCGCAACGCTTAGGCCACAACCGTCTCGTCATTGATACCTAAATAAGCGGGATTGAAATCCACCATTTAAGGTTCCTATTTATGAGCACGACACCGCTGCCTTTATCCTCCCAGCCTGCCGCATTGAGTGCGGTCAGTTTACGCCGCTACGGCTTACGCAAACAACCCTTCGCCACTGTGGCTGATACGGATTCACATTACAGCGATCTTGCTCTGGAAATGCCGGTTAAAACCCTGCTTAACCATTTGCATACCGATCAATGGCTGTTGGTGTTCAGCGGCGACCACGGAGTGGGTAAAAGTACGCAATTACTGCGCTTGATTGCTGCAGGCGCTGATACCTTACTGTTTTGTGCGTTCAAAGCCCGACCGGATGCCAGTTACGCAGTCATTGAACAGACGATCCGCCAGCACTGGACTAAACCCGTACAACGGCATGCTAATACCGCACTCAGGGATATACTTTGTCGGTTGTGTCATGGTCAGCGCCGTCCGGTGTTGGTGGTGGATGACGCTCATCAGCTCAAACCCGATGTGCTCGGTGAACTTCTGCAACTCAGTCGGGACGTGTTACAGCACTGTGGGCGCACACCAGGTCTAGTGCTTGCAGGCGAACCGTATTTACAGACTTTACTCGAACACAGTGCGCCGAGTCACATACCGTTACAAACCAGCGTCTCGATCACGCTCAGACCCCTAACCCTAGAGCAAACGGAAGCCTATCTGCGTCTGCGCCTACAAGCCGCAGGTGCCAAAAACCCTGATTTACTCTCTGGCCCTATCGCCCAAACCATCTATCGAGAAAGTCGTGGCTATCCAGCCGCTATCAATGCGGCTGCCAATCGCTATTTACAAGGCTCAGAGACCCCAAGCGAGCAAACGCCGCCCACTCCCAAGGTGAGTACAGCACCCAAACCAACAGCCCAGCCGACAGCACCATCGCGCCCACCACGGCGACGATTTTCCTTACCGATAACCGCCGCCGCACTCACTGTGGTTCTTGCGACAACGGGAGGGATATACTGGGCATTGGCACGCGATATGACGGCATTCAACCCAAGCAATCTACTGGCTTTGTTCGAAACACCGCTGCCTGAACCCAGCCCCGAACCACGGGTAACGTGGCCGCAAACCGTATCACCAGAGCCTATGGTGGAGCCTCCCCTATCCGAACCTGAACCGGTCGCTGCAACTCCGCCAGAATCGGAACCAAAATCGGAATCTGTGGCCGCCACTGATCCTGAACCCGAGCCAAACGGTGATACTTCGTCGGCATCGGAACCCGTGGCCGCCACTGATCCTGAACCCGAGCCAAACGGTGATACTTCGTCGGCATCGGAATCTGTAGCCGCCACTGATCCAGAATCTGGACCGTTTGTTGAAACCCGCTCGGCGCTGGAAACCGTGGTTGCTACTGAACCTGAGTCCCGCTTGGACACTCCGCCGGAACCCGACACTGTAGCCACGACGGACCCAGAACCCGAGCCAAGCACCGACGCCCTGCCCGAACCGGACACCGTAGCCGCGACTGACCCAGAACCCGAGCCAAGCACTGACATCTCGCCAGAACCCGACACTGTGGCCACAACTGACCCAGAACCCCTTGTTGAGACCCAACCGGAACCCGTAGCGGAGGCGGCTCGTCCTGCTGAACCTGAGCCTACCCCACCAGCAACCACCGCAGCAGCCCATATTGATGCCGCTGCATTAACGCCAATCCCTGTGCCCACCGGTGGATTACTGAGCGAAGTGTGGTTGCAACAGCAAAACCCTCGGCATTTCACCATCCAAATCGCGGCCAGCAACGACCGTCAAGCCTTACGTGCCTATGCAGAAAGCCTTGATCTACCGATTGAAGTCGCATGGTTTCGTACTCTGCGTAATGGACAAGACTGGTATTCATTGGTCGTCGGCCAATACCCCAGTTCGGCCAGCGCCCAAGCCGCCATTGCCAACTTGCCCGTCAGAATCCGCCGCAATCAACCTTGGATTCGTAATTTTGGGTCGATTCATCGGGATATCGACAGTGCTCAATAGTTAAACCCACTATGCCTATTGCTGCACCGACATTTCCCATCACACTGGTTAACCCTAATGCGAATCGACCGGATTGGCAGTTAGGTCAGCGTTTAGATGCCGTCGTTGTCCGCAGTCACGCCACCGGAGATCCGACTCAAGTGCGTGTCGGTGCCCAAATGATCGAACTGCGGCTACCGATGGCTCTGCCTGAAGGCAGCCGCATGCGTTTACAAGTCACCCAAACCGGCCCTCAACCGATTCTGCGCTTGCTATCCAGCCCAGCAGGGTCAGTAGCCGGGACGGCCACAGCGGCACCCACCGCACCACCTTGGCTCACCCAATTGTTTCCCAGTCAGGGCAGTCAGACGCCACTGCTTGCCGCCTTAACGGCGCTCAACCGGCAACCGGAAACTGCGGCTCAGTTACCCCAAGATGTGCGTTCCGCTTTGGCCAATGTATGGCAACAATTACCGACTATGCAGCAAGTCCTGAAGGCCGCAGGTCTGCAACAAGCGGTACAGGGTTCTGGCCTGTTTCATGAAACTCTCTTAGCCAATCTGAACCTAGGACAGTACCCACCGGCCAATCTGAAATCAGCCTTGTTGTCCTTAGCGGCTCGCTTACGTGCTCATATACGGACAACACCCGCTCAATCCGCAGCCGCGGGCCGCGACACCCCACCCCCCCGACCTGGCGCTTCACCCATTGCCCAAGGCCGAGTCGCTGTCAACCTTGCAGGATTACCCCCTCACGCTTTATTAACCCAATTAGCCCTACGCACCGAGCAAGCCGTTGCCCGACTCAGCTTACATCAATGGAGCAGCTCCGAGACTACGAGCGAATCCAATCAGCCTCGGTGGTTGTTTGAATTGCCCTTGCGCGGAGATCAGGGCATCGATATGGTGCATCTGTTAATTGAACGTGAACGCGCTAAACGGCAGGCTGAGGATAAGTCCCCAGTGTGGCGCGTTGAACTGGCTTTAGATTGGCCAGAACTGGGCCCGCTGTATATCCATATCAGTTTATCCCCTGAGCGGCAGCGCATCAGCGCCCACTTGTGGGCGGAACGTGAAGCGACAGTGGAACACGTCCAACGCGCTTTACCGCAATTACGGGAGGCACTCAGCGCCAAGCAGCTTCACATTGCTCATCTAGGCTGCTGTCTTGGCCAGCCGCCCAATCCTACACCCGATCCTATCGACCCCCCTTTAGTGGATGATCACGCATGAGCCAAAAATCACCGGCCTCCCCACTCCGCAAGGCCATTGCCTTACAGTACGATGGTCAAGGTGCCCCACGCATCACCGCCAGTGGAGGTGGGTTGATCGCTGAGCAGATGATAGACATTGCCCAAGAACATGAGGTGCCACTTCATGAAGATCCGCTATTGGCAGCGGCGTTATCGCAGGTTCCTATTGGGGATGAAATTCCCGAAAACCTCTATATTGCCGTGGCCGAAGTCTTGGCATTTGTGTATGGTTTAAGTGGCCGACAGCTTGGTGAACCTTAACCACGCATCTTGCTAGGTTTCTTCAGGCGAGCGATTGATGAACAAAAGCAAATCCGCTTCCCCACGGGTTAATCCACAGGTTTCCATCAATTGTTCACGGCTGGCACCGCGTACCGCTAAACGTATCGCGTGTTGATAAGGCCCTTGATCCGGATCGCGCAGCAGCATTTGTTCTTGCTGCCCAGCCAGCACGCGCAAACGCTGTGCCATTTCGGCCTGCCGCTGATCGGCCTGCATCTCACTCGAACACAAGACACTCAGCGCCCCACGCAAGGACAGCAGAGCCAGCTCTTGATTCATAAGGCGTTGCTGCAACGCCCTCACACGCGCCACTGACCACACAGCCACCCCTAAAGCCACGGTCACTAATGCAAACAGCACGCTGATCATCACCAGCAGGGCAAAGTCAGGCATAATCGTCGATTTTTGGAGGCGTTGGCGTATCGTCAGGGGATGAGTGTTGAGCACGCTTAGGCTTGGCAGGTGGTTGCTTGCGCGGAGGCTGTTGCGAGTCATCTTCCGTATCGCGTTCCGCCACACTGCGCTTAGGCCACGGTGGATGCACGGGTTGGATGGGGTCAAACTGAGAGGCCATGTCCCACACCGAATTGTGGCATTAACGTCGTCCTGCATAAGCGTTGACTAAGCCAGGGATATCTAAGATCAGAGCTACCCCACCATCACCGGTAATCGTGGCACCGGCAAACCCAGGTAAGCCTTGCAGATAAGACCCTAATGGTTTAATCACCACTTCTTCTTGGCCAATTAATCGATCCACTACAAAACCCACCCGACGTTTGCCAACAAACACGACCACCACCACATCACGATTTTCATTATCCGCGGGCGGGTCATCACCGTCGGTGAGCCAACGGCGCAGATAGTACAACGGCAAGGCTTCATCACGCACCATCACCACTTCTTGATGATCGATATGATGAGTTCGTGAATGCTCTAAATTAAAAATCTCACTGATACTGGCCAATGGCAGGGCAAAGCGCTGATTACCCAGCACAACCATTAATGTGGG
Source organism: Gammaproteobacteria bacterium (assembly GCA_003562535.1). GTDB lineage: Bacteria > Pseudomonadota > Gammaproteobacteria > Competibacterales > Competibacteraceae > SKOM01. The sequence continues at coordinate 10,814 of PWUP01000036.1, forward strand.
TAAGATCGCTAAAGTCAACGGTACTTTGACCCGTAGAGTGCTGCCTTCACCGTAAACGGAATCAATCTCTACCGTGCCATTAAGTTGGGCAATGCGGGTTTTAACCACGTCCATGCCCACACCACGACCGGAAACATCAGAAATTTGCGATTTTGTGGTGAAACCCGCCATAAAAATCATATTTAGTGCATTTTGATCGCTCATGCGGGCAGCGGCTTCTTCATCCATCAACCCTTTTTCCACGGCTTTACGGCGCAGTATATCCGGATCCATGCCTTGGCCGTCATCGGAGATGGTCAATAAAATGTGATCGCCTTCTTGCTCTGCGGCCAATACCACATGTCCCGCTCGCGGCTTGCCACGGCGCTCGCGCTCATCAGGATCTTCGATGCCGTGATCAACGGCATTGCGCACTAAATGAACTAAGGGATCGGCCAGCGCTTCGACCTGATTTTTATCCAAATCGGTGTCTTCACCACGCAACTCCAGATTAATCTCTTTGTTCAGGCTCCGGGCAAGATCACGAACCACTCGTGGAAATCGGCCAAATATTTTCTTGACCGGTTGCATACGGGTTTTCATGACGGAGGTTTGTAAATCCGAGGTCACTGCATCCAGATTACCTACCGCAGCACTGACCTCTTCATCATTAATCCGTGCATGTAACGTTGCCAGCCGATTACGCACTAAAACCAGCTCGCCCACCAAATTCATGATATCGTCAAGGCGTTTAGTATCAACTCGCACGGTGGTTTCAGCCACCGAGGCCGAAGCAGTAGCCGCCGCTGCCGGTCGCGCCGAGGGAGTTGCTGTCGGTGCGGGTTTAGCGGGCGCAACAGGCGTAGGTGCTGCGGGTGGCGGGCTGGGTTGAGTTTTAGGCGGTTGCCCTTGGCCATGCAATTCATCGAGCAGACGCTCAAACTCATCATCAGTGATCAGCTCACTGTCTTGTTTAGGGGTTTCCGGTTGAGTTGACTCTGTTGTAGTCGAGTCCGCTTCTCTAGTCTGAGCAGGCTTTTCTACGGGATCACCGTTGCTTTTTTGGGCACTGATGGCATCCAACAGCGCTTCAAATTCTGCTTCGGTCATCTCATCATCGCCGCCGACTGCGGCTACAGCGGAAACCTCAGGACTAACGGCTGGCGTATCCGTGGGCGGTGATGGCGGCGGCGGATCCGGTTGCGGCGCTGTGGTGGGCGCAGGGGAATCGGGGTTACCGGGGGTGGCTAGCGATTCCAAGGTCACTAATAATCCGGCATCGGCTGGACTAGGTTCTTGTCCTGAACGAATCTCATTAAACATATCCATCACCACATCCAAGACCTGCAACACGGCATCCATCAGGGTACCGTCCACTTGCCTTTGGCCTTGGCGCAATACATTGAATACGTCTTCAGCGCGGTGACACACCGTCACCAGATTGTTGAGATTAAGAAAGCCCGCTCCCCCCTTAATGGTGTGAAAGCCACGAAATACCGCATCAAGCCGCTGCCGATCCTCAGGGTTTTGTTCTAACTCGACCAATTGTTCGCTCAGTCCATCCAGTAGCTCACCGGCCTCGACTAAGAAGTCCTGCAGAATTTCGTCACCAGTATCCAGACTCACCCTTTACCCCTTAGTTATTACTTTGAGAATTAAAAACCCAAGCTTGATAGCAAATCATCGACATCATCCTGGCCGCAGACCTGTTGATTAGCATCTGCGGTACCAGGCACCGAGGGTCCCCCACCCGATGACGGCTGTTGGGGTGGCTGAGAATCCTGCTGCTCTTTTGATTTTTTTTGATCTGGAGTGGACAGCCGCTCTCCCGATAACCGGACTAAGCCCACCAGATTGGTTTCAACATCCTGAACCAAGGTGATCACTCGGCGAATCACCTGCCCGGTAAGATCCTGAAAATCTTGAGCCATCAGGACTTCTGATAAATTAGCACGAATCAGCTCAGCATCACCGGCACTCTGCTGTAAAAATTCCCCCAATTGCTGGCTGAATTCGCGAAATTCCGCCAACGACATATCCCGAGTGCGGAAGCGTTGCCATCCATCCGCAAGCTCATGAGAACGCCGCGATAAAAACTCGGCTACCGGTAAGCTTTCTTCGACGGCGTTGAGGGTGCGGTGTGCCGATTGTTCGGTCATCACTACAACATAGTTTAGACGCTCTTTGGCATCGGGAATCTCGACTTGTGCAATCTCTGAGAGCCGCGAATCCATCCGGAACACATTGAGCGCTTCATGCAGATCCCGGGTGAGTTTACCAAGTTCCTGAAACAGAATGCTATCGTGCATCCGCCCCAGCTCTTCGATCAAGCGGTTGGCGAGATCCTCATCGCCAGCCTCGATATGATTCACCAGTTGGCGGGCCTTCTCCAGTTGGGTCGAACGCATTTCCATTTCTTTCTGGTCTATTTCCAGGCTCTGCATTGGCATGACCGTTACCCTGCTGCGTTAATGCGCTCAAAAATCTTTTCGATTTTCTCCTTCAATGTATCGGCGGTAAACGGCTTGATGATATAGCTGTTCACTCCCACTTGAGCCGCCTCAACAATTTGATCACGTTTCGCTTCCGCCGTTACCATCAAAACCGGCAAGGTCTTGAGGTGATCATCAGCACGCACAGCACGGAGTAAATCAATACCGGTCATCGTCGGCATGTTCCAGTCCGTGATCAGAAAATCAAAATTACCATTCTTTAGCATGGGTAACGCCGTGCTCCCGTCATCCGCCTCTGCGGTATTATTGTAGCCCAGATCCCGCAGCAAATTCTTGATAATACGGCGCATCGTGGAAAAATCGTCCACGATGAGGATTTTCATATTTTTATCCACACAAAATCTCCAAGTGTTACTCGCTAACCTTAATAAATCTAATTACTTATCCAGTCAACCATACGCGCACGCAGACGTAATAGCGCCTGACCGTGGAGCTGGCAAACCCGTGACTCACTGACGCCTAAAACAGCACCAATTTCGCGCAGATTGAGTTCATCATCATAATACAGCGACATGACCAATTTTTCTCGTTCGGGCAAGCGCCCAATTTCATGGATCAGCGCGTGGCGGAAGGCGTCGTCTTGAACCTGTTGGGATGGATCGGATTCTGCACTAGGTAGGCGATTTTCACCTTCAGAATCGGGTGCAAAAATCTCTTCAAAACTCAATATACGGCAGCATACGGCATCACTGACCATATGTTGGTAGTCATCCAAGCTAATCTGCAATTCAGCAGCGACTTCTTGTGGAAGCGCTTCGCGCCCCTGACGATGTTCTACCGTGCGGATGGCCTCACTCACGCGCCGAGCATTGCGATGTACAGAGCGCGGCGTCCAATCAGAGCGGCGCACTTCATCCAACATCGCTCCACGGATGCGGATTCCCGCATAGGTCTCGAAACTGGCTCCTTGGCTGGGATCATACTGTTGCGCTGCTTCCAGCAACCCAACCACCCCGGATTGAATCAGATCATCAACTTGCACATCAGCCGGTAATCGCCCGAGCAGATGGTAGGCAATACGTTTGACCAACGGCACATGTTGATCCACTAGCCGGTTGCGATCTAGATCCTCGCTGGTATACTCGCGAGCATACATGGCTAATCCGACAATGATAAGGCCTCCTGCGGTTCTTTGAAACCCGAGCCAACGAGACGCTCAACAAAAAACTCAATCCGCCCGCTACTCCCTGTAGGCAATGGCCATCTAGCGGCTTTGCGCGCTAAGTCCTTAAACGCACGTCCTGATGGGCTGCTAGGATACAGAGCGGTCACTGCTTTTTGCCGCTGTACGGCTTTACGCAAATAGTCATCATGTGGGATCGCGCCGAGATAATCTAAGGTGACATCCAGAAACCGATCACAGACGGCGGCTAATTTATGGAACAGCAAGCGGCCTTCATCAGTCCGGCGTACCATATTCGCGACCACCCGCACCCGCCGTAGCCCATAATCTCGGCTTAATACTTTGATCAAGGCGTAAGCATCGGTGATCGAAGCCGGTTCATCGCACACGACAACCAACACTTCCTGCACCGCTCGGCAAAAACTGAGTACACTCTCATGCAAACCGGCGGCAGTATCCACAATCAGCACATCAATAGGCCGATCCAACTCACTGAAAGCACGAATAATGCCGATATGTTCAGCCGGTGCTAAATCGGCCATACGTGCAATACCCGAGGCGGCTGGCACAATGCTGATGCCAGCCGGCCCTTCGACCAAAATGTCTTCCAGACCCATACGTCCTAATAAGACCTGGGACAGATTATAGCGCGGCTGTAACCCTAATAATACATCCACATTGGCAAGTCCCAAATCGGCATCCATGAGCATTACTTGGCGACCAAACTGAGCTAACGCCACTGATAAATTGACCGAAATATTGGTTTTACCAACGCCCCCCTTGCCACTGGCCACCGCAATCACTTGTACCGGAGGCAATAGGGTGCGCGCAACACGGGGCGCATGCGCATGGATGGGGCGTCGCCCGAAGGTTGGCTGATTAAGCTGATACACGGTTATGTCGACTCCAGTTGTCATGGGTCGGCTGGGAATCCTCAGAAGCTGTGGAATCCCGCGTAGCGGTTTCACAAAGGGTCACGGCATGATCGATGAGGTGCTCTAACCGCGCAGGCTGCAAATCATCGGACACCCGTGGTCCCTCGCTGACGTACATCATAGGCAATCCACCACAATTTAACGCAGATAATACCGGTCCTAAACTGGCCGCCTCATCAACTTTAGTCAGGACTAATCCGGCTAAGGGCACATGCGCAAACGCACGGAAAGTTTCCTGCAATACGGCCTGTTGGGTATTGGCAGCAACCACCAATAAGGTGCATAAGCTGGGTATGGCGGCCAAACTGGCCATTTCTTCAGCCAAACTCAAATCACGCTGACTCATGCCGGCGGTATCAACGAAAATCCGTGATTTACCCTCCAGCCCAACCAGAATATCACCCAATTCTTTGCCCGTCTGAGCAAGATACACCGGCACGCCAAGCAACTGTCCAAAGGTCTGCAACTGACGATACGCACCAATCCGATAGGTGTCTGTCGTCACTAGAGCCAGTGAATGCTGACCGTGGCGCTGCATATAACGCGCTGCTAATTTGACCACTGAGGTGGTTTTACCCACACCACTGGGGCCGACCAGGGCAATCACTCCTGCACTGGCTAACTGCGTTTCTGCGACCACAGGAATCCGCCGCCCTAGGAGCTGTAACGCTTCGTTCCATGCGTATTCCGGATCATCGATGTGGCGGATTTCTGCAGCAATATCGCGCGCTAACACGGGATCTAGTCCAAGCTGTTCGAGTTGATGGATGATACGCGCCCGATCCGGTTCCCGCATGCGCAAATCATTCCACGCCAGACTGGCTAATTGATCCTGCAACATACCGCGCAGACTTTCTATCTCGCGCTGCATTGCCACTAGGGTAGGATCTTGAGACCACACCACTTCTCGGTGAGTTTGTGGCTTAGGGGATTCAACTGGGGCTGAGGGACGCTCGTAAACTGACGGCGCAGCGGCCTCCTCGTCCATCCAAGCGCTTTCAGACGATAGCGGTGGACGCTGGCGACTGCTGCTACGTCGTGCCGTGTCATCCACCAAGGACTCTAAACTGTCTGCAGCGTCACGGTCATCTGCCCAGGCCGAAGACTCTGGCTCATCGGCCATTTCGGTGACTACATCGGGATCGTAATCCATGGCTGAGACGATCTCGATGCCACCTTCCACACGCCGACTGGACAGAATCACCGCGTCGGGACCTTGTCCTTCGCGAACCATGCGGATGGCTTGGCGCATATCTGGAGCAAAAAAACGTCTAATTTTCATAATGGTAGCCAGAACTCAAAAGTCTATTTATGTTCTTCTCTGCCCACCGTAGCCACCACACGGATACGCTTATTGTCGGGAATTTCCGTGTAAGCCAATACATGCAACCCTCTTACGGCAGATCGTAACCAACGGGACATCCAAGAACGAATATCCGGTGATACCACTACCACCGCCGGTTCACCCGCCATTTCTTGGCGCTGAGCCACTTCAGCGATGGATTTTTGTAACCGTTCGGCGAGGCCAGGCTCAATACCAAGACCTGAACCGCCAGCACCCTGAGAAGATTTCTGCAAAATTTGTTCCAAAGCGGGATCAAGCGCAATCAAAGGTAACTCTGGTGCAGTACCTACGATACTTTGGACAATTGAACGCGCTAATGCCACCCGAACGGCGGCGGTCAACACGGCAGGATCCTGACTCCGCGCTCCATGTTCCGCCAAGGTTTCGGCGATAGTGCGTAGGTCGCGAATGGCCACTTGCTCGGCCAGTAAATTTTGCATGACCTTGAGCACCACCCCGAGACTGAGCAACTTGGGGACAAGATTTTCCACCAACTTCGGTGACTGCCGACCCAGCAAGTCCAGCATGTGCTGGATTTCCTCATGACCTAATAGCTCATGGGCATGATCTTTCAGCAATTGTGACAAGTGCGTGGCGACTACCGTGCCCGCATCAACTACGGTATACCCTAAACCTTGGGCTTGTTCGCGTAAATTAGGATCAATCCACACTGCATCCAGCCCAAAAGTGGGGTCTTTGGTGGGCGTACCTTGAATGTCACCAAACACGCGACCGGGATTAATCGCCAAATCTTGATCGGGAAATGCCTCATCTTCACCTACAGTGACCCCCATCAAGGCAATACGGTACTGATTAGGCCCTAAATCCAGATTATCGCGAATATGCACGGGCTGGATCAAAAACCCAAGTTCTTGTGATAACTTGCGCCGCACACCTTTAATCCGCCCCATCAACTGCCCACCTTGATTGCGATCCACTAATGGAATCAGTCGGTAACCAACTTCAAGGCTGACTAAATCCAGTGCTGGGACATCTTCCCATGACAGGTCTTTCATCTCTGGACTGACCGGTGGTAAAGCTTCAGCCGCTACATCCTGCCCGGCGGTAACCGTTTCCGCAGCTTGGCGCTGGGACGTGAGATAGGCGCTCGCAGCCATTAAGGTGGCTAAGGATAAAAAGACCAGATTTGGCATACCTGGCACCAAGCCCAAGGCAGCCACCACACCTGCGGCAACATATAACGCTCGCGGGGTGGAAAACATCTGTTGGAAGACTTGCTTACTCATGTCCTGAGAAGAGGACACCCGCGTCACAATAATGGCGGTTGCTGTAGACAACAGCAATGACGGAATCTGCGCCACCAAACCGTCACCAATGGTCAACAACACATAGTTGGTCGCCGCATCGCCCAAGCTCATAGAATGTTGCAAAGTGCCAATAATCAGCCCACCAATGATATTGATCACCAGAATCAGAATACCGGCAATGGCATCACCACGGACAAACTTACTGGCACCGTCCATAGAACCGTAAAAATCTGCCTCGCGAGCAATGTCTTCGCGCCGCTGGCGAGCCTCTTCCTGAGGAATCAACCCAGCATTCAGGTCAGCATCAATCGCCATTTGCTTACCCGGCATGGCATCCAAGGTAAATCGGGCGCTAACCTCCGAAACCCGTCCGGCACCTTTGGTCACCACAACGAAGTTGATAATCACTAAGATCATAAAGACCACCAAACCCACGGCATAGTTACCACCAACCACGAAATCGCCGAAGGCTTGAATCACATTACCGCCCGCATCGGTGCCCGTATGGCCATTGAGCAAAATTACCCGTGTCGAGGCGACGTTCAGTGCCAAACGCAGCAGAGTAGCAACCAGCAATACGGTGGGGAATACTTCAAACTCCATAGGGCGGAGTGTGTAAACCGCTACGAGTAAAATGACCAAAGACAAAGCAATGTTGAATGTAAACAAGACATCCAATGCCAAGGGTGGCAGTGGCAAAATCAACATACTTAACAATCCGACCAGCAGTAGTGGCGTGACCACACCACTACGACCCAGATTTTTCAGTCTGTTGAGAAACTCATCCATCAGAATGACTCGGAGCGAGGTGCGCGCCGTAGTAACTCATCGGGCACGGGTAAGTCGGTAGGCGGCTCTGGTGTATAGCCCTCAGCGTCTGCCGTACGTAACTTATAAATATAGGCCAGAATATGGGCGACGGCCACATACAACCCTGCCGGTATTTCCTGATCTAAGGGAGTGGTGTAATACAAGGCCCGCGCCAGCGGTGGAGCTGAAAACAGCGGCACTTTGGCCTCCTCAGCTCGGGTACGAATTTCATCCGCAATTAAATTCATGCCTTTAGCGACCACTCGTGGTGCCCGCATACCTGCTTGGTCATATTGCAAGGCCACGGCATAATGAGTCGGGTTAGTCACCACCACATCAGCCTGAGGAATTTGTCCCATCATCCTGCGTTGCGACATCTCAAACTGCACTTGGCGAATTTTACGCTTGACTTCTGGTTTGCCTTCAGAATTTCTGTGTTCATCCTTGACCTCCTGCTTGGTCATGCGTAAGTCTTTTTGGTGCTTCCAAATTTGGAAAGGCACATCAACTAAGGCGATTAAAATCAGGATAGCCGACAGCAGCAAAAAGGCCCAGGCCAAAATATAGCCCGCATGCCTCACTCCTTGCTCCAAAGGTTGATAGCCTAGGCTCAGCAACGAACCTGATAACTGCCACAGTAACACCAAGGCAATAGGAGCAACCAGCATAAACTTGGCAAAAGCTTTGCCAAGCTCCATTAATCCGCGGGTGGAGAAAATCCGTTTCAGTCCAGATATGGGATTCAGATTTTTCAATTTGGGTGCCAGTTTTTTTCTGGCAAAATGCCCGGCTCCCAGAGACACTGGCCCGATAATTGCGGCCACGGTCAATATGGCAAACAAGGGCAGTAGCACCAACAACGCTTGGCTGATCCGTAGTTGCAACAACGCATGTAACATCGCCGGATCCAGCATCACTTCACGTTCCAATGTAAAGCTGCTCCGCAGAATGCTTTGCAGTTGATCCACGATACCTCCGCCCAGCACCAACAGAGAAGCGGCGGCGGCCAGTAGCATCACGGTCGTATTGAGTTCTTTAGAATTCGCTACTTGGCCTTCATCACGAGCTTTGTTCTTACGCTTAGCGGTCGGTTGTTCGCTTTTTTCTTGAGAGGTATCTGCCATGACACTATCGCCTAGTTACCTGACCGATAAACTCAAAAGCTTCGGCCAGTAGCTCTATAAATTGCGCCAACAGCACGGGCAATGTGATGGTTAATAAAGTAAATCCCAGCATGATTTTAACCGGAAAACCAACAGCAAAAATGTTAAGTTGTGGCGCTGCTTTGGAAATCACCCCCAACGCGATACTCACTACCAACAAAGAAGTGACCGCAGGTAAAGCAACCAGTAAAGCGTACATATACATTACACTGCCCCAATTGACTAGATTCCAGAAGTCCTGCCGAGTGATGCCATCAGCAGAAATAGGCAATGTCTGGAAACTGACTAATGTGAGTTCAATCAAAGCAATATGTCCGTTCAAAGCCGCAAACATCAGTGTAGTGATCATCACCAAATAGGAAGACAAGGCAGGCACTTGCACGCCTTGCTGCGGGTCAACCATAGATGCAAAGCCTAGCCCCATGGCGCGCGCCATATTTTCCCCAGCTTGGTTAAGTGCGCTGAATACCATTTGAATCATAAAACCAATCACTACACCAATCAGTACCTGCTGGGCAGCAATCATTAAGCCATTAAAACCTAAAGGTTCTACAGCAGGGGGAGTGGGAATCAATGGTGCAACCAACAGCGCCAACATGAACGCAAGCCCCAAACGAATACGCACCGTAACCGCCCCTGCGCCGAATAATGGAGCCGCAATTAACATGGCACTGATGCGGATAAATGGCCACAAAAACGAGCCAACCCAAGCGGTAATTTCAGCCGTAGTAAACTGCATATTGACCGCGTCTGCGGCTAGCTCCCGCTAACCAATCAGACTAGGAATACTGTCATACAATCGTATGGTGTAATCCACCACCACACCCAGCATCCACTGACCTGCGATCAGCAATGCCAAAAACATACCCATGAGTTTAGGAATGAAGGTCAAAGTCATTTCTTGAATGCTGGTCGCCGCTTGAATCATGCCTACTGCCACTCCAATGGCTAGAGCCGTTAACAAGACTGGGGCACACAATACGACAATGACCGTCAAGGCATCACGACCGATATCCACCACCATTTCTGGAGTCATCGCATCCTCGCATACTCACATTCAGATAAAAAAACTCGATGCTAATGTGCCCATAATCAATGACCAACCATCCACCAACACAAACAGCATCACCTTGAACGGCAGAGAGATGATCAACGGTGATAACATCATCATCCCCATTGACATCAACACGCTGGCAACAACCATATCAATAATTAGAAAAGGGATCAGAACCATGAACCCGATTTGAAAGCCGGTTTTAACCTCACTGATGATGAACGACGGGACGAGCAAGGTAAACGGTACATCATCCGGTGTTTCAAAACTGTCATGCCCACTGATGCGCGCAAACATAGCCAAATCACTCTCTCGAGTTTGCGCCAGCATAAATTCCCGCAACGGCCCTACCGCCTCCATGACCGCTTGCTCAGCACTCAACTCTTCCGCCATGTAGGGTTCGACAGCCACAACATACATCTGATCAAACACCGGCGTCATCACAAACAGGGTTAAAAACAAAGCCAGCCCTACAAGAATTTGATTCGATGGAGTTTGGGAAGTGCCCATCCCTTGGCGTAACAAGCCAAGTACGATGATAATTCGAGTGAAAGCCGTCAACATGACCAATGCGGAGGGCAATAAACTCAGCAACGTCATCAACAGCAGGATTTGCAGCGTTACCGAATAGGTCTGTGCACCATCGGGATCGGTGGTGACATTGATGATATCCAGCCCCATCTGACTCCACGCCGCAGGCACTACAGCGACACTGAGTAGCAGCACGACACACAGTCGTCGCATCCACCCCATTACTGCCCCCGTTGCACTAGCGAACGCAGGGTGCGCGCAAATGGACTGTTAGCCGGCGTTACCCCATCAGCATTGGTTAAAGCACGAACTTTATCATCAGTGAGTATGGGTTCATCCAAAACATACAAGGTTTGCACCCGACCCGGAGCCACGCCAATCAACAATTGCTTGTCACCCACTTGTACTAAGACGATCCGCTCTCTGGCTCCAAGAGACAGGCCACTGACCACCCGAAATTCACCCTCCAAGCGAGATTGCCCCCCATTGATGCGGCGCATCAACCATGCGGCCACCATGATGGTCATGATAACCATCAACAGTGCAACCATCATCTGCGCCAAATGCCCGGCATTGAGGCCAATGTCAACGTCCATAGTGCTTACTTCAGCTTTTTAATCCGCTCAGTCGGACTGATTACATCCGTTATGCGGATACCAAATTTTTCATTCACCACCACCACCTCGCCGTGAGCAATCAAAGTACCATTGACAAAGACATCCAGCGGCTCACCGGCTAAACGATCTAACTCCACTACCGAACCTTGGTTTAATTGCAACAGATTACGAATCGGCACTCGTGTCCGACCAATTTCAATCGCTAGGGTGACGGGGATGTCGAGCACCACATCCAAGTTAATATCATCGTGATCGGGGGTGTCGTCATCAGGTTCGTCTTGAGAAAAACTATCAAAATCAGCCCTTTTCACCCCATCATCCGTTGTGCGGCGCTGAGATGATGAAGTGTGCTCGTCGGGGTCTAGTGTAGTTTCTTGCTCCTGCAAGGCCGCTGCCCACTCATCGGCCATTGCATCCTGATTTTTATCCTCAGTCATAACACTGCATGCCTTAATAGTAATTAAAAATCTGAGCGTTTAATCCGCTCAGTGATTTTAATAGCATTTTTGCCATTCGATACCCCAAACTGTCCACGCAATACCGGCATATCCTCACCCCAAACCATGACCTGCTTAGGTAATTCTATCGGGATAATATCTCCCGGTTTAATCTGCATGACCTCCTTGAGGCTTAATGTCACTTCAGTCAATTTCGACCAGATTTCTACCTCAGCGAGTTTCACCTCTTCACTCAGAGCCCGACTCCAACGCTCATCGACTTCAGCACGATCGCTTTGAATCCCCGCGTCGAGCAGTTCACGGATCGGTTCAATCATCGAATAGGGCATAGTGATGTGAAAATCCCCGCCGCCGCCATCCAATTCAATATGGAACGTGGACACCACCACCACCTCGGTAGGGCTGACAATATTGGCAAATTGCGGATTAACCTCCGAACTCATGTATTCAAAGTCCAGCGGCATAATCGGTGTCCATGCCTTTTTAAGATCCACAAACGCCTGATCTAAAGTCATGCGGATCACCCGCAACTCCGTAGGTGTAAACTCACGGCCTTCAATACGGGCATGATGACGGCCATCACCGCCAAAGAAATTATCGACTAAAGTGAATACCAATTTGGGGTCCACCACGAACAGCGCTGTGCCGCGTAGTGGTTTGATTTTCACCATATTGAGGCTGGTCGGGACATAGAGGGAATGGACATATTCAGCAAATTTACTCATTTTCACTCCCCGAACGGAGAGCTCTGAGGTACGGCGCAGTAAATTGAACAGACTGATACGCATGAGGCGAGCAAAACGCTCATTGACCATTTCCAACGTGGGCATCCGCCCACGCACAATGCGTTCTTGATTGGTGAAATCAAAACTGCGGGCGACCCCGTCACGAGCCAGCACATCTGGCTCAGTGTCCACATCGCCGCTGTCCATACCATGTAATAAGGCGTCAATTTCCTCTTGGGATAATAAATCAGTTTGAACCATTCGCTTACTGCATTACAAAAGTCGTAAAATACAAAGAATGGATGATACGCTGATCGTCAACATCCACGGCATCCTGCTCGTTCTCATCGCTATCGCCATCGCCATCGCCATTCTCAGACGCTAGCGCATTGTCTATAGGGAGTAACTTCTCAAGATCAACTCGCTCATGCAATATCTCACGCACGGTATGCAGCATCTGCACCCGCACGGCCTCTTTGCCTTGAGCCGTGATGAGATCATCATAATGCTTACCACTTAACAACATAATAATACTGTTGCGAATCACCGGCAGGTGTTCCTCAATCAATTCGGGAACCTGCGGATGTCGAGTTCCGACCGTGACACCGACCTGTACATAGCGGATGCGTCCGGGGCCTTCAATATTGCTCACCATCGCTGAGCCCAAGGGCACGTAAACCAGTGGACCTAATGGGATCACCCGTCGGTCAGAGGTCAGTCGATCCCACAGAAAAAAATACGTCCCTGCCAATGCAATCCCTGAACTCAGCACGATGATTCCAGTAATCATGAGTGCCCATTTGAGTTTACTCCGTTTGGGCTGGGGCGCTTCGTTTTCCAGTTCGTCTTTTTCAGCCATATTAGTTTGGAATCACCTAAAATTTATCAAAAAAAACTATTGATGCCAGGCTGATAAGGGCAGCCGAAAACCTGACACTCTGAGTTCATGCATAGGCATCAATCAAACCTTGAGCACTGACCGGTGGTGCAGGCAACACGGTCTCGTTGTCACCCTCAGCAGCGTCAGTAGCCAACCCAGCCGGTGAACCTGTTGCGGCCTTGCGTGCCTGATCGTTTGCCCCCCCCTGCTGCTCAGCCCCTTGCTGAGACACGGTAACATCGCCTAGGCTCATTTCTGCATCGGCCAACATCTCGCGTAACCTTGGTAACGCCAGTTCCAACGCTTCACGTACCGTGGCTAAAGGCGCGATAAAGTGAACATGAGCGCGTTCCCCTTCCATCCTGACTCGCACTTCAAGTTGGCCGAGGTGTGGTGGGTTCAACTTTAATTCAGCCAATTGCACTTTTTGATTGACCATCCATTGGACTCGTTCACTCACGGCACGATCCCAACCCGGTTGTCTTACAGGGACATCGAGATTAAATAGGGGATTGGGTGCTGTGGGGGGCGACGCTAAGGCATGACCGAGCAATGGCGAAAATCGCGATTCCGTTGACGTTGACGTTGCTTGATTGGTCTCACTGAGCCGTGTACTGGCATTGGCTAACTCCGTACGCACCCCGTCAAGCTGCCGAGCTTGTAAAGCTTCTGCAATCCGTGTGCTCAAGGTTTTTACATCCGTCTGCGCCTGCAAGGCTTCTGCAATCCGCGTACTTAAGGTCTTTAAATCCGCCGCAGGCAGTGACTGTGATTGTAATACCTCGGCAATCCGCGCACTCAGGGCTTTTAAATCTGCCGCAGGCAGTGACTGTAATTGTAATACCTCGGCAATTTGTTCACTCAGGACTTGTAGATCGGCAGGCACTCCGGTCTCAGTCTGGATTGCTGCGGCAAGTGCAGTGGGGTGTAAGCCTGCCGCCTGCCCTTCAATCATAGTGATCAAATCATCCGCAGATAATCCGCCCGCAGACAATGTGGATTCTTCAAGCCCTAACTCAGCCGCTAACTGCGCCAATAAATCGTCAGCTACCTGCTCAGCATCCATTGCTGTCGTAGGGTGATCCTCCAGTGCAGCCAATTGCGCCGCTAAATTCAGCCAAAACGCGCCTTCTGCGACAGCAGCAGGGCTTGTCGTTGTTGCGGCAGGCTGCCCCCCAGCTTGCGGTAGCTTAGGGGATAACATCAAGGAAAATTCGGTGGATTGCATGGGTCATACCCCAGTAGGTATCCGTGGGTCATTTACCCACACCAATTCGGCTCGGTCAATGGTACATAAAACTAATTCAAGATTCACGCCAATATCGCTTAACCATTGATGTTAAGTTTCGCCGGGTGGGGACGTTGGCCAAACTCATCGTTCTGTGCCTGTTCCCGCTGTGCCTGCACCTGCCGTTGCTCCGCATATAAGCGCTCCAGCACTTTAGTGACGGCATCGCAATGAACCCGGCAGCGCGTCCATTCTTGTTGACTTTTGCTCAATAGTTCACGGGCTTGCTTGACATGATGATGTTGTTCCTCAATCGCCTGGTTCAACCGACTTAAAAATAAACGGTACTCACGGACATACAAACCCGACATGGACTGAATGCTATGACTGAATTGATCGGCATACTCATCGCGATACTGGCGCAACTCTTCTAAACGTTGTAGCCGCACACCCAATTGCTGTTGCCGCTCACCCACAAGCCGAGCGGCATTTTGTTGACGCTTATGGGCAACATCGACGGCAGGCTGGATACGCTGAATTCGATTCACGCCACACCCAATACAGTTTGCTGTTGTTGTGCATTCATGAGTGTATCTAACGCCTTAACACTATCTTTGAAATTCACTGATGTGCTGATGTCTTGCTGCAAAAACCCCTCTAAACGCGGAAAATAATCAATCGCGGCATCAACCCGCCGATCTGAACCGCGCTGATAAGCTCCCACACTGATTAAATCACGGTTTTGTTGGTATATCCCATACAATTGCTTAAACCGGCGCGCCGCCTGAATATGCCCCGGATCGGCAATTTCATTCATTAAACGACTCACTGAAGCCTCGACATCAATCGCCGGATAGCGACCCGATTCAGCAATTGATCGCGACAACACCACATGCCCATCGAGAATCGCCCGTGCGGCATCCGCAATCGGATCATTCTGATCATCGCCCTCAGTAAGTACGGTATAAAACGCTGTGATTGAGCCTTTATCCTGTTCACCATTACCGGCGCGTTCGACCAATTTGGGCAAACGCGCAAACACGGAAGGCGTATAGCCTTTGGTTGCCGGTGGTTCGCCAATCGCCAAGGAAATTTCCCGCTGAGCTTGAGCAAATCGGGTTAAGGAATCCATCAGCAACAACACATTTTTGCCCTGGTCACGGAAATACTCAGCAATCGCTGTGGTTAACATCGCCCCATGTAAGCGCATTAACGGCGGTTGGTCCGCAGGCACTGCCACGACCACAGCCCGCGCCATACCCTCATAGCCTAAAATATTTTGCACAAACTCACTGACTTCACGTCCACGCTCGCCAATCAGACCGACGACACTGATGTCCGCCTCGGTATAGCGGGTCATCATCCCCAGCAACACACTTTTACCCACCCCACTACCGGCAAATAACCCCATACGCTGACCGCGCCCTACCGTCAACAGGCCGTTAATTGCTCGTATCCCCACATCTAAGGTTTCATGAATGGGATGGCGTGACAGTGGATTAATCGGTCGCCCATCCAGGCGCACCCGATCCTCACAGCGCAAAGGGCCGAGCTGATCCAACGGCTGCCCAGTACCGTCTAATACTCGGCCTAATAACCCATCACCCACCCATACCTCACGGCGGTAATGGGTAGGGATCACGCGAGCACTGGGCGTCAAACCACTCAGCTCACCCACCGGCATCAAAAACACCCGCTCGCTGGAAAAACCGACCACTTCCGCATCAA
>PWUP01000196.1 GCA_003562535.1 Gammaproteobacteria bacterium
CCACAGACAATGCGTTTAAGATCGCCTGAGTTAAAAATATTAAACACACGCAAGGGTAAATGGTTTTCTTTGCACATCACCAACGCTGTTGCATCCATAACTTTGAGTTCACGCCGTAAGGCTTCACTATAAGTCAGGCGCTTATACTTTTGAGCGTCAGGATGGTGCTGAGGATCGGCCGAATAAATCCCATCGACTTTGGTGGCTTTAAGCATGATGTCGGCATTGACTTCGATCGCCCGTAAACTTGCGGCTGAGTCGGTGGTAAAAAACGGATTACCGGTACCGGCGGCAAAAATAACGATCCGACGTTTTTCCATATGGCGCACGGCACGGCGGCGGATGTAATCCTCGCAGACATCATTGACTCGCACCGCCGACATCACCCGAGCAAAGCCACCTTGGCGTTCAATGGCGTCTTGCAGCGCCAAGGCGTTCATCACCGTCGCCAACATCCCCATGTGATCGGCGGTCACCCGATCCATACCGGCGGCGGCCAAGCCTTGGCCACGAAAAAGATTGCCGCCGCCGACGACAATGCCAATCTCAACTTTAAGGCGATTAAGCTCCATGACCTCGGAGGCCAAACGCAGCAAAATCTGCGGATCAATCCCATAGTCGGCATCACCCAATAGCGCCTCGCCACTGAGTTTTAACAAAATACGTCGGTAGTGTGGTTGTGACATAGACACCATGCCATTAAGTTAAGACATGTCGCGTTCATCGCGACGTTAACTGCGTGCTTGCGCCATGACCTCCTCGGCAAAATTATCGACTTTTTTCTCGATACCTTCACCCAGTTCTAGGCGTTCAAAGCGCACCACCCGAGCACCCGACTGCTTGAGCAGTTGCTCAACCGTTTGATCCGGTTCTTTAATAAACGGCTGACCCAGCAAGGTGACCTCTTTAAGGTACTTACGCAACCGGCCTTCCACCATTTTCTCCGCAATATTAGCCGGTTTGCCTTCTTGCTCAGCTTGAGCGCGGTAAATTTCGCGTTCCTTATCCAATACCGATGTGGGGACTTGGTCTGGGGCCACACACAAAGGCCGACTGGCGGCAACATGCATGGCAATGTCTTTGGCTAAGGCCGCATCGCCTCCTTGCAACTCCACAACCACACCGATGCGGTTACCGTGTAGATAGCCGTTCAATAGTCCACTTTCAGTGGTCATGATAGCGAAACGCCGCACATTAATGTTTTCGCCGATTTTTGCAATCAAGTGTTTACGCGCTTCATCAACCGTTTCACCGCTGGGTAAGGATAACGTCAGCAACTGCTCGACATCCGCTGGGCGTTCGGCCAGCAGCAACTCGGTCACTTGGGCTGCAAAATTCTGAAAATTTGTGTCTTTAGCGACAAAATCGGTCTCACAATTGATCTCGACCAGTACCGCACTTGACCCTACCTGCTGAATCACAATCTGTCCTTCAGCGGCAATACGCCCAGCCTTTTTCTCGGCTTTGGCCTGACCGGTTTTACGCAGATGTTCAATCGCGGCCTCCAGATCGCCTGCGGTCACTTCCAACGCCTTTTTGCATTCCATCATCCCCGATCCGGTACGCTCGCGTAATTCCTTGACCAAGGATGCGCTGATTTTTGCCATGTCAATAATCCTCCAAATAATACGTCAAAATGCCATCACTTAGTTGGCGCTGGTTTCGGGATGCTCTTGCTCTTGCTCTTCTTCAACTTCGACAAATTCTTCACCATCGGCGATCGGTTGTGCGATTGCCGTATGGCCATCATTAATCGCAGCGGCTGCCGCTGAGGTATACAATTGAATGGCACGAATGGCGTCGTCGTTACCGGGGATAATGTAATCCACCCCCTCAGTGGAATTATTGGTGTCCACCACGCCAATCACCGGCACACCCAGCTTCTTCGCTTCTTTAATGGCAATCTTCTCGAACCCCACATCGATCACAAACAACGCATCCGGCAAGCTGGGCATGTCTTTAATACCGCCTAGGCTGCGCTCTAGTTTGGTCATTTCACGCTCCAGACCAATCACCTCTTTTTTCGCCAAGCGCTCAAAAGTGCCATCGGTGGCCATGGTTTCCAGATCGCGCAAACGCTTGATGGACAAGCGTACTGTGCGGAAATTGGTCAACATGCCCCCCAGCCAACGGTGATCGACATAAGGCATTTTGCACTGCTGAGCGGCTTCGGCAACGGCCTCGCGGGCTGCACGTTTGGTGCCGACAAACATGATTTTACCGCCCTTAGACGCTAGTTGTCCCATGAAATTCATGGCATCATTGAACAGCGGCAGGGTTTTTTCTAAGTTGATGATATGGATTTTGCTGCGCTCACCGAAAATATACGGTGCCATTTTGGGGTTCCAGTAGCGGGTCTGATGTCCGAAATGCACACCCGCCTCCAGCATTTGGCGCATAGATACAGTAGCCATAATTATTGAATACTCCGAATCATTTAGTTGGGGTTAAGCCTCCACACATCCCACAGAACGATTCTGGCCGCAGCCAAAACACCCCGTTCTGTGTGCCGATGCGTGTGTGAGATTAAGTTGCACAGTAAGGCGTAGGCTTTATACCATAATCGGTTTGATGCTACCACTGAACGATTAAGCGCGGCTGAAACAAAACTTGTGAGTATTATTATCAAAACGCCTGAAGAAATTGCTAAAATGCGGGTTGCTGGACGTCTTGCTGCCGAGGTTTTAGACATGATCACCCCGCAAGTCTGTGAAGGAATCACCACAGAGGAACTGAACCGCATTTGCCATGACTACATCGTCAGGGTGCAAGGGGCACGCCCAGCACCATTGCACTATCGCGGATTTCCTAAATCGATTTGCACCTCAGTCAATCAAGTGATCTGCCACGGTATTCCCGGGCGGAAAAAACTGAAAAAAGGCGATATTATCAATATCGATATCACCATCATCAAAGACGATTACCACGGCGATACCAGTCGCATGTTTTATATTGGAGAACCCTCGGTATTGGCGCGGCGAGTCAGCGAATTGGCGCATAAGTGTTTATGGCTGGGCATTGAGCAAGTACGGCCAGGGGCGCGCCTCGGCGCGATTGGCCATGCCATTCAGCGTCATGCCGAAGCCAACCGCTGCTCGGTGGTACGCGAATACTGCGGTCATGGCATTGGGCGACAATTTCATGAACCTCCCCAAGTCTTACATTTCGGTAAATCTCACGAAGGCCCGGAACTGATTCCCGGCATGATATTCACTATTGAACCGATGATTAATGCTGGACGTCGGCATACCAAGGTCTTGGCCGACGGCTGGACCGTGGTCACCAAAGATCACAGTTTGTCTGCCCAATGGGAACATACCGTACTGGTCACCCCTACTGGTTATGAGGTACTGACATTATCGCCACAAGCCACACCTTAACACCTGTCCCTGTGTCCATGCCCGGTTCGACTGAGGTGCTCAA
This sequence comes from Gammaproteobacteria bacterium, assembly GCA_003562535.1. GTDB lineage: Bacteria > Pseudomonadota > Gammaproteobacteria > Competibacterales > Competibacteraceae > SKOM01. Next base: position 3,424 of record PWUP01000196.1, read on the forward strand.
TAAAGCGGCGCTCGAACAGGCGCTGACCGAATATGCTGAGCCTTTAATACCCTTGCGTGACGCCTTACGCCAAGGTAACGCAACCCTCAGTGAACGGTTCCAGCATGGCACACCCGCCGCCGAGCTGGTTCCAGCACGGGCACGCTTAGTTGACCAGTTACTCATTCTGGCTTGGCAACAATTTTTCACCGATGACTCGCTGGCGCTGGCTGCCGTTGGCGGCTATGGCCGTGGTGAGTTACATCCCCACTCCGATGTGGATATTACGCTCCTAGGCACGGAAACAACGATCCAAGCTCAGAGTGAATCGATCAGCGCGTGGCTAACTTTGTTATGGGACATCGGCCTAGAAGTCGGTCAAAGTGTGCGCACCATCGAGCAGTGTCAAAGCGAGGCCGCTGCCGACATCACGGTCGCGACTACCTTAACCGAAGCCCGGTTGTTGAGCGGTAGTGTCAGACTGTTTGAGTCCATGCGCCACGCTATAGCCCCCGAAAGTATTTGGCCGAATCGTGAATTCTTTGAAGCTAAGAAGAACGAACAAAAAGCCCGCTACCGCAAATACCACGAGACCGCGTATAACCTTGAACCCAATGTCAAAGAAGGTCCTGGTGGCTTGCGTGATTTACAAAACATCGCTTGGGTGAGTAAACGCTACTTTGGCGCCAGCACCCTGTACGAACTGGTGGACCATGAGTTTCTCACTGAAGCGGAATACCACACCCTGATTGAGTGTCAGGATTTCTTGTGGCAGGTGCGTTTTGCCCTGCATGAGCTGACCGGACGTCGAGAAGACCGCTTGCTGTTCCAGCATCAACAGCAACTGGCTCAACAATTTGGGTATCACGACCAGAACGGCAATCTCGCGGTCGAGCAGTTTATGCAGCGTTATTATCGCACCATTATGACGACCAGCCGCCTCAATGAAATGTTGCTGCAATTGTTCGAAGAGGCCATTCTGCTGGCGGATGATCCCGGTACCCCCGTACCGATTAACCGCCGCTTTCAGGCACGTCGCGGCTTTTTGGAAGTCAAAAACGATCAGGTGTTCAAACGCTACCCCTTTGCCCTGCTGGAAGCCTTTTTACTGTTGCAGCAGCATCCCGAACTCAACGGAGTGCGCGCTACCACGGTACGCTTAATCCGTGATCATTGCCATTTAATTGATGCTAAATTTCGTGCTGATCTACGGGCGCGCAGCCTGTTTATGGAAATCTTGCGCCAACCCCGCTGGGTCAACCGCGCCTTACGTCGGATGAATCGCTATGGCGTATTGGGTGCGTATCTTCCTCAATTTTCACATATTGTCGGACGGATGCAGTATGATCTCTTTCATGTCTACACCGTCGATCAGCACACGTTATTCGTGGTACGCAATCTGCGCCGATTTTATACCGGCGAATTTGCTACAGAATGTTCCCACTGCTGCGAACTGATCCACCAAATTCCCAAACCGGAGCTGTTGTACATCGCTGGACTGTTCCACGATATTGCCAAAGGTCGTGGCGGTGATCATTCCGAACTGGGTGCTCGCGATGCGGAATGGTTTTGTCGTCACCATGGTCTAGGGGAATTTGATACCCGACTGGTGGTCTGGCTGGTGCGCCAACATCTGTTAATGTCGGTTACGGCACAAAAAAAAGACATCCAAGACTTGGATGTCATTCATGAATTTGCCCATCACGTTCACGATAAACTGCACCTCGATTATTTGTATCTGCTCACCAGCGCCGATATCCGTGCGACCAATCCAAAACTCTGGAACAGTTGGCGGGCGTCACTGCTGCGTGAACTGTATGAGGCCACACGCCGCGCTCTGCGCCGGGGTTTAGACAACCCCATGCACAAAGAAGAACGGATCCGCGAAGTCCAAACGGAAGCCTGTGCCCAACTGCATGGCAAAAAAGGCATTGAGCAACAGCGGATCTTGACCGTCTGGGAAGGGTTCAGCGAAGACTATTTCCTGCGCTACTCAGTGGCCGAAATTGTCTGGCATACTCGCGCTATTCTCAAAAAAGCCGATGATGGCCGAGCGCTGGTGCTGGCAAAGCTCAATACCGCTCGCGGCGGCAGTGAGTTATTTATCTATTTGCGCGACGAAGGCGGAGTGTTTGCCACCACCAGCGCCACATTGGATCGTCTTGGACTCACCGTACTAGATGCCCGTATCATTACCAGTCGCAACGGCTACACCCTCGATAGTTTTACCGTTATGGAAAACACTGGCGAGCCCATCACTGAACGCCATCGTATCCGGGAAATTGTCACTGCTCTGCGCCACCAGCTTAACCAACACCATACCTCGATTCGCATTTCCAGTCGCCGACCAGCCCGCGCTTTACGTTATTTCCCCACGCCGACCGAAATTAACTTCATTCAAGATACCGTGAATAACCGCACCCTGCTGGAGTTAACCACCAGTGACCAACCCGGTTTGCTGTGTCGGATTGGACGGGCCTTCACTGAGTGCAATATCCAGTTGCAAAACGCTAAAATCGCCACCATCGGCGCTCGCGTAGAGGACTTATTCCATATCACAGACACCGCAGGCAACCCCTTGAACGTGGCTGAGCAACAGCAGACCCTACGCGATGCGCTGTTAAAACATTTGGCCAGTCCGGACTGAGCGCATGTCCTCCCCCAGTTGGCGTCAGCGTTGGGCGGTACGCTTAGTGCCTAAATTGGCTTATGTCCTATTACGCATCTTGTACTGGAGTAACCGCATTCACTACCAACTGCCGGAGCGTTTGCCCACCGAACCCGTGGTTATCGCGTTCTGGCATGGCGAGATGTTGATGCAGCCTTATCTGTATCTCAAGCTGCGCCCTCAACCGCGCCGGATTGCGGTGATGATTGGCACCCATAAAGATGGCGAGTATATTGCCCGCCTGATTGCTTATTTCGGCTTCGATACGGTGCGCGGCTCCAGCAACCGTAATCCGGCACGGGCACTGCTCGGGGCGTTGCGCAAAATGCATCAAGGCTACGATATCGCCATTACGCCGGACGGTCCCCGCGGGCCGCGTCATAGCGTCGCCGACGGCATTGTGGCCATTGCCCATAAGCGTCACTGTCCGATTATTCCATTCACGGTCACAGCCAGCCGCTGCTGGCGCTTACGCAGTTGGGATCGATTTCTGATCCCCAAACCGTTTGGCACCATTACCCTGCGTGCGGGTGAGCCGTTCAGTGTCGATCACCTACCCCTAGAGCAGGCCAAGGACGTGGTGGCCGAAAGACTGGGGCGTGATTGTCACGGGACGCTCTCATGACCCGCCCCTTGCGCATTGGCATTGTTGCTGGCGAGCTATCCGGGGATTATTTAGGCGCTGGGCTGATGCGCGAGTTGCGGCATCTCTACCCGAATGTTCAGTTTGCAGGCATCGGCGGTGAGCGCATGTTGGCAGAAACTATGGACAGTTTCTACCCCATGGAAACCCTGTCCGTCATGGGATTAGTCGAGGTCTTGCGTCATCTGCCGACATTATTGCGGATTCGCCGAGATCTGGTGCGGCGGTTTTACGCTGACCCACCCGCTGCGTTCATCGGTATCGACGCGCCTGATTTCAATCTGGGTCTGGAACGGCGCTTGAAACAACGCGGCATCCCTACCGTACACTATGTCAGCCCCACTGTTTGGGCCTGGCGTCAAGGACGGGTGAAAACCATCCGCCGCGCCGTGGATCAGATGCTGAGTATTTTTCCTTTTGAAACGGAATTCTTGCAGCGTCACGGTATCCCAGCGACTTTCGTGGGTCATCCATTGGCCGACAGCATCGCCATGCAACCGGATCAAACAGCGGCTCGTCGCCATCTGGGTCTAAGCAGTGCCCCAGCCACGGTGGTTGCGTTACTGCCCGGCAGCCGCATGAGTGAGGTCACCCGGCTCGGCCCGCTATTCCTAGCAACAGCGCAATGGCTGGTGCAGCACGATCCTAGCCTAGAATTCATTATCCCCTGTGCAACCACAGCGATTCAGGCCATGTTGACGACATACATTCAAACGCAGGCCAGCGAGGTCAATATTCGCTTATTTGCGGGTCAAAGCAATCACTGTCTTGCCGCTGCCGATGCCGTACTGCTGGCTTCGGGCACCGCTACACTGGAGGCGCTGTTGCATAAACGCCCTATGGTGGTGGCGTATCAGGTTGCGCCGCTATCGGCTTGGTTGGCCAAACGGCTTATTCGAACCGATTACATCGCCATGCCGAATCTTATTGCGGGACGACCACTGGTGAGTGAATTTATCCAGCACCAAGCCCGCCCTGAGCTGCTTGGGCCAGCGCTGCTACGGCTGCTCACCGAACCGGCGCACACCGCAGAACTGCACCAGGCATTCACCACCATCCACCAGCAGTTACGGTGCAATGCCAGCCACCAAGCGGCGCAAGCCGTGGCGAGGCTATTGGTAAGCGGGTAGTCCTAATAATACCGTTTGAACCCTCCACCAAGCACAGGATAACCTCGATGATCTGATCAGACGAGCAGATGCCGCGCTTTATAAAGCCAAGGCTCTGGGTCGTGACCGCATTGAAGTTGGCTGAGTTAAAGTGTCTTCAAATGGCTATGGTACGCAACGTCCGTATCAGGCAATAGGGTATTGACCTTGGGGTATCGACCTTGGCCAAAAATGCTGTACCATAATAGTCGATCTTGCTCCAAGTTCGATAACCGCTGAGGCAGGATCATCACCATTCATTAACTGTCGCCAGGGGAGTCCCACCATCGCACGGCGGGGCTGAGAAAGCGTTACACGCTGACCCTGGAACCTGATCCGGTTCACACCGGCGGAGGAAGCGCGACGTGTTGTACGTGACGACGGCTGTGCTCGGCGCAGCCTTGCTAGGTTTTGTGGTTCTTGGCTTACGCGCCCGCTGGGCCAATGGCCCGGTTGATGATTACCTGACTGCCCGTCATTCGCAGAAGGCTTCAGCACTCGGATTATCCTTTCTGGCCTCTGGCATGGGGGCATGGATTTTATTCGCCCCCCCAGAAATCGGTGCCTTGGTCGGCCCAGTGGCCTTAGCTGGGTATGCCATTGGATCCGCATTACCGTTTATTGTCCTCGGGCTTTACGGGCCAAGAATCCGTCGCTACCTGCCCCACGGACGCAGCATCGGTGAATTTGCTGAATCCTGCTACGGTGCAGGAGTACGCCGCTGGGTGGCGCTGGTTTCAGTCGCCTATATGGCCTGTTTTCTCGCTGCCGAACTCACCGCAATCGGTGCCATTACTGCGCTGTTGTCCGAAGTGCCGCCCGCACTGGTGATTATCGGGGTAGCGGTCACCACATTGGTGTATACCGC